>CADAHK010000036.1 GCA_902787725.1 uncultured Eubacteriales bacterium
CGGCGGTGATGATGTCGTCAGCGAGCAGCCGGTCCGCAGTTGTCTGCAGCAGGTCGCGTGCGTTTCCGCCGGTCGCACCGGACTGTCCGGCTCCACCTGCAAAAGCAGCCGCACCGGCCCCCGCGCATGCTGCAAAGTCCACCTTCTCCATCAGCAGGTGCATTAGTGTGCCCCGCTCTGCCGCGGTAAGTGCTCTGTCGCGCTTGGCCAGGTCAGGATCGAATGAGCCGACGGTCAGGTCAAGCTCTGCTGCCTTTGCATCACGGTTGAGCTCGGATACGGAGTACTTCGGTCTGATATCCGCTCCGGACTTGTATGGATACTCGTATGATAGCCGCGCGTCGGCCAGGGCCTGCAGCTCCTCATTGTCAAGCTCGGACGCCATGGCGTATAGCTGCTGAGGCGTATGTCTGAGCTGCCTGTGGCTTTGGGTCAGAGCGTCAGCGTCATCGTGTATCTCAACTTCGGTGATTCCCATGTCAACCAAAGGCCAGTACATCATCTCGAGGAAGGACTTAGTTGAGGTTCCGCCCGCGAGTTCGTTGATTTTGTCCATGTTCTTGACAGTACCGACGATTTCCAGACTGTCTTTTGCGCGGGTCAGGGCCACGTAAAGTATGCGGATTTCCTCTTCCAGCATCTCATCGCTGGCTGTACCGCTGATCATCTTCTGGAGCAGGCTGCTCCTGTGCCAGTGGGCCTCCCTGTTGATGACAGGCAGCCCGATGCCGTGCTCGCGGTGAATCCTGATCGACCCGCCGGAGTTCTTATTGGTAGTACCCTTTGAGGCGTTGGCGAATATTACAACCGGAAACTCGAGACCTTTGCTCTTGTGCACGCTCATGACGCGGACGACGTTTTCACTCTCGCTCATGACCTTTGCTTCAGAGTCGGTCTTGTCCGAAGCCTCCATGGATTCCACGTAGCGCAGGAATCCGTAGAGCCCGCTGTGGCTCATCTCCTCGAACTTCGATGCCTTGTCGGCTATGAGACGCAGATTCGATATGCGCTGGGTGCCAACAGGCAGTCCGCTGCAGTAGTCATAATACCCAGTACTGTAAAGTACCTCTTTCATCAGATCTTCCAGCGGTACGGTTCTGCTGATCTCTTTCCAGACGTCCACGGTGCGTATCATTGAGAGGATTTTCGCCCGCAGCACCGCATCAACATCACCGGCAGCCGCACCATCGGCATTACCGGCAGCCCCGTCCAGGCCTGCGTACGCGAAGACGGCGTCGCTGAAGGTGCCCTCGCGGTGTGCAATACGTATCCGCGCGAGCTCCTCGACCGTGAACCCGAACACTACGGACTTCATGGCCGAAATGAGCGGCACATCCTGCCGCATGTTCTCTATAATCCTCAGAAGGTTGATGAACACCTGCACCTCGACAGTCTCGAAGTACTTGCCGCCGCTCTCACCGTAGGCGTCGATGCCCTCGTTGAGCAGATAGCGCTCGATATCCTCGACCTCCTTGTTGTTTCTCACAATTACTGCGAAATCCCGCAGCTCAAGCGGCCTCATGACACCCTTCTTCGTGTCATAGACCTGCTTTCCGAGCTTATCGCGTATTATCTCGGCGATTACAGCGCCCTCAGCGTCGTTCTTCTCAGGCGCGTCCTCGTCGAACTCCCCGTTCACGATCAGGTGAATCCGCGGCGCAAATCCCGGGTATTCGTCCTCCGCCGTGCAGTGGAGCCGTGCGGCATCGTCGTAACCATCCATTATCTCGCCGAAAATCGTGTTCACGGGCTCCGTCACGTTCTTCTTGCTCCTGAAGTTGCTGCTAATATGCAAAAGCAGCTCCCCTGCCGCTGTTCCATCAGGATCCGCGTCGCTCGCTGCGGCGTATGCATCGGAACTTGTATATGCACTGCTTGATGTCGCCGACCATGAACAGATTGTCGCTTCTGGCAATCTTCTCGACGATCTCCTCCTGCAGATAGTTGCTGTCCTGGTATTCGTCCACGAAAATGTACTCGTAGCGCTCGCGCAGCTCGTCGGCCGCCTCCTCGTGCTCCAGTATGTCGATGGCGTAGTGCAGCGCGTCGTCGAACTCGATCACGTTTGCCTTTGCTTTAAGAGCCGTAAGTTCGCCGTAGTACTCCTCCAAAAGACCCACGTAGTACACCGTGTCCGCGTGAAGCCCCCTGAGTTCCTCCGACACCTCGTCGAACGGGCGCCCGTAGACCTCTTTCACCACGCCGGATATCTCTTCGCGAGCTTTGGTGCGCACCTTGGTGATGGCGCCCTTGATGTCCTCGTCCGCCCCGTCGTCCTTGTACTTCATGGTTCCGGCCTTGAAGGCTGTCAGAAGGCCCTCAAAAGCCTCTATGGCGCCTCTCAGCCCCTCTTCAGGACAGGCAAAGGCAACCTGAGCCTTTTGTACCAGATCCTCGATTTTCTCAATGTCCCCGCAGGCAACCTCATAGCACAAAGGCAGCGAGGCGTCGTTTGCCATGTCAGCCGCTCTCCTGTACCCTGCTTCGGCTTCATTAAGAGCCCTGAGTATCCTGCCGGCCATGTATCTGTAGCCGCCTATGGCGGTCAGAGGATCGTCCGAAGCCAGAAGGTCTGCCTTTGCATAGGCCCATTCGATGCCCTTGTGGATGCTGCCGAGGGTTTTGCAAGTCTCCAGAACGTTGTCCCGGAGGGTGCCGTCGTTCCTGCTTCCGCCGTACTTCAGCACGAAGTTGCGGAACTCCTCGGTGTTCTCCTCGTAGCGGCGCGCGAATACGTTGTCCACGGCCTCGCGCTTCATAATCTCGATCTGGACGTCGTCTGCCACGCCGAAGCCCGGCTCGACGTCGATCAGGTAGAAGTACTGGCGGACAATATCGAAGGCGAAGGAGTGGAACGTCCCGATGCTCGCCGACGGGAGCTTTGAGAGCTGGCGCGTGAGCATGGTCTTGTCAGCATCCGGCTTTTTCAGCTCATCGCGCAGGGCCTTCTCAAGGCGCTCTCTCATCTCCGCCGCCGCGGCGTTTGTGAACGTAGTAATAAGGAACCGATCGATGTCGGTTCCTTCGTCTATCATGAGTTTCTTTATGCGCTCAACAAGAACGGTGGTCTTGCCGGACCCCGCTGCCGCAGAAACGAGAATGCTTCTGCCAGTCGTTTCGATTGTCTGTCTTTGTTCGTCAGTCCAATTCATATCTGTTGTATCGGGCCCGCGGCGGCTTCGCAGCCGCTATACCAGCGGCGTGCCCGTCATCTCCTCCGGAATCTCAAGCCCCATGAGCTTCAGCATGGTCGGCGCGATATCGCAAAGTCTTCCTCCGTCCTTAAGCGGCGCCGGATCCGCTGAAATGTTGATCAGCGGCACATCGTTCAGCGAGTGTGCCGTCATTACGTTTCCGTTCTCGTCCAGCATCTCGTCCGCGTTGCCGTGGTCCGCCGTGAGCAGGATCTGTCCGCCCTTTGCGAGAACCGCGTCGACAATCTGCGGAACGAGCTTGTCGAGAGCCTCGATGGCCTTGATAGCCGCCTCCATGACGCCCGTATGCCCTACCATGTCAGCGTTTGCAAAGTTCAGGATTATCATGTCGTATTTATCCGTGGCGATCGCCTCGAGAACCTTTTCGGTCACCTCAGGGGCGCTCATCTCAGGCTGCAGGTCGTAGGTCGCGACCGACGGCGAAGGCACGAGGATGCGGTCTTCGTTCTTCTCAGGCTCCTCAACGCCGCCGTTGAAGAAGAATGTTACGTGCGCGTACTTCTCAGTCTCGGCGATACGCAGCTGCTTCATGCCCAGATTCGATATGTAGACTCCCAGCGTGTTCTTAGGAGTCTCAGGCGGATAGGCCAGCGTTACGTTCGGCATCTCCGCGTCGTACTGGGTCATGCAGATGTAGCATATGTCCGATACTTTCTTCTTTCTCTCAAATGCAAAACCATCAAAATCCGGATCCATGAACGCTCTAGTAATCTCCCTGGCTCTGTCAGGCCTGAAGTTGATCATTATTATGGAATCGCCGTCGTTTACGAATCCGTTCGGATACTTGTCTGAATCTACTACTGTAGGGAGCACGAACTCGTCGTTTTCGTCTCTCTCGTACGCGTCTCTGATGGCCTGCCGGCCTGTTGTCGCGTGCATGCCTTCATTAATGGTCATTGCGTCGTATGCCTTGACCAGACGCTCCCATCTCTTGTCTCTGTCCATGGCGTAGTATCTGCCGCTGACTATGCCGACCTGGCCGAGTCCGACCTTTTCCATGTGCTCAGTCAGCATGTCCATGTATTTTTCGGCGCATCTTGGCGGTACGTCTCTTCCGTCCAGGAAGCAGTGCACTACCAGATTCTCAACGCCCTTCTGTTTAGCCAGATCTATGAGAGCAAGCAGATGCGTGATATGGCTGTGGACTCCGCCGTCCGAGAGCAGGCCCTGCAGATGCAGCGTGGAGCCGTTCTTCCTGACGTGCTCAACTGCCTTGAGGAATGCTTCGTTTTCAAAGAAGTCCCCGTCCTGTATTGCTTTTGTAATCATAGTCAGGTCCTGATAAACGATTCTGCCCGCGCCGATGTTAAGGTGTCCGACCTCGGAGTTGCCCATCTGCCCCTCCGGCAGTCCTACGTCAAGCCCGCAGGCCTTGAGCGTCGTTCCCGGGTATTTGGCGAATATCTCATCCAGATGAGGCTTGTTAGCCGCCGCGATGGCGTTGCCCTCCTTGCGCGGGTTGATCCCGTACCCGTCCAGTATCATCAGCATTGTAGGTCTTCTGAAATCTGCCATGTTGCACCTCCATGTTTTTTGCTGGTTAGATTATACCACATCAGCAGGCTTCTCGGCGTACAAAAACAGCCGGCGGTGAGCCGGCTGCTTCGTATTGATGATTTAGGTTGCCTTTGCCTGAAAAGCTTACAGCAGGTCCTTTCTGGAAAGGTTGATTCTTCCCTGTGAGTCGATTTCGATGACCTTGACTCTGACCTCGTCGCCTACGTTGAGAACGTCCTCGACCTTGTCGATGCGCTCCTTGGCGATCTTGCTGATGTGGATCAGGCCTTCCTTGCCCGGCAGAATCTCGACGAACGCGCCGAAGTTCATGATGCGGGTAACTTTGCCTTCGTAGATTTCACCTGGTTCAGGTTCCTTGACCAGCATCTCGATTTCCTTCTTGGCCGCTTCGAGGCTCTCGCCGTCAGGTGACGCGATGAATACCATGCCTTCGTCGTTGATGTCGATCTTGACACCGGTTCTGTCGATGATACCGTTGATGGTCTCGCCGCCCTTACCGATGATTGTTCTGATCTGATCTGTCTGTACCTGCATTGTGATGATGCGAGGAGCGTAAGGTGACATTTCCTTGTTAGGTTCAGGAATATCCTCGAGCATTGCTGACATGATGTGCATTCTGCCCTCTCTTGCCTGAGCCAGCGCCTTCTCCAGAATCTCACGGGAAAGTCCGTGAACCTTGATGTCCATCTGGATGGCGGTTACGCCCTTTGCAGTACCGGTTACCTTGAAGTCCATGTCGCCGAGGAAGTCTTCCATGCCCTGGATGTCGGACAGGATGGCCATCTTTGATGAACCGTCTTCCTCAACTCTTTCGATGAGACCCATTGCGATACCGGCTACAGGAGCTTTGATCGGAACGCCGGCGTCCATGAGAGCCAGGCATGATCCGCAAGTTGAACCCATTGATGTTGAGCCGTTCGATGAGAGAACTTCCGAGACGACTCTGATGGCGTAAGGGAATTCCTCTTCGCTAGGCAGTACCGGAATCAGGGCTCTCTCTGCGAGGGCGCCGTGTCCGATTTCTCTTCTGCCCGGGCTCTTCATTCTTCCTGCCTCACCTACTGAATAAGGCGGGAAGTTGTAGTGGTGCATGTATCTCTTTTCAGTCTGTTCAGTGATGCCGTCGATGGTCTGCTTTTCGCTCAGGAGACCCAAAGTGCAGACTGACAGTACCTGTGTCTGTCCTCTCTTGAAGAGGCCTGAACCGTGAGTTCTCGGCAGTACGCCGTGGTCGATCCACAGAGGTCTGATCTCGTCCAGCTTACGGTTGTCAGGACGGATGCCCTCGTCCAGGATCATTCTTCTTACCTGCTCCTTAGTGATGTTGTAAAGAACAGAGTTGATGTCCTTGGCGTTGTCCGGATAGATCTCTTCGAAGTGCTCCTTGGCGTCAGCTTCGACTGCGTCCATGTTGTCCTGTCTTTCGAGCTTGTCGACAGTCTGGATGGCTTCTCTCATCTTGCCTTCCGCGTACTCTCTGACTGCAGCGTCGATGTCCTCAGGAACCTTGTACAGCTCGATATCCATCTTCGGCTTGCCAACCTCGGCAACGATCTGCTCGATGAACTCAACGATCTTCTTGATCTCTTCGTGAGCGAACATGATTGCGTCGAGCATTACGTCCTCAGGAACTTCCTGAGCGCCTGCCTCTACCATCATGATGGCTTCCTTTGTGCCGGAAACTGTCATGTGCATGCAGCTCTCAGCTCTCTGAGCCTCTGACGGGTTGATGATGAACTGTCCGTCGACCATGCCGACTACTACTGAGCCTGTAGGACCGTCCCAAGGGATGTCTGAGATTGACAGAGCGATTGATGAGCCGATCATGGCTGCGATCTCGCTCGGCGCGTCGTTGTCAACGCACATTACTGTGGCTACGACCTGAACGTCATTGTAGAATCCCTTCGGGAACAGAGGTCTTAAAGGTCTGTCCATCAGTCTTGAGCAGAGGACTGCTCTCTCGCTCGGTCTGCCTTCCCTCTTGATGAATCCGCCAGGAATCTTGCCGGCAGCATACATCTTCTCTTCATAGTCGCATGAGAGCGGGAAGAAATCGATGTCCGGTCTCGGCTCCTTTGACGCGCACGCCGTAACGTTGACTACTGTGTCACCGTACTTGACCCACGCCTGTCCGTTTGCCAGTTCGCAGACTTTGCCTATCTCGACTTCGAGCAGTTTGCCTCCGATGGCTGTTCTGAATGTTTTGTAATCTTCGTACTTCATAATTTACAACTACCTCCTTTGCACGTTCCCCCAACAAGGCCGATTCCTTAAATAGGAGATTCCTGCTTCCCGGAGGTTTGCGATTCACCCTTATGGGTCCCGTCTTATTTCCTCTCCACAGGCTTGAATTCCCGTGCGGCCCACGGTATTGATTATATTGAAATGGTTTTTATTTACGACGCAAGCATCTCCAGTCCTTTATTCAGGATGTTTCTAGCTGCGTTGATATCTCTGTCGTGTTCTGCCCCACATACCGGACATGTCCAGTTTCTCAAGGCAAGGTTCTTCACTTCCGGATTCTTCTCACCGCAAAAGCTACATATCTGGCTGGAAGGATAATTTCTCGGCACTCTCACCGTGATTCCTCCGTGTTCTGCCACCTTATACTCAAGTTTCCTGCAGAACTCTCCCCATGAAGCATCTACTATAGACTTTGCGAGTCTGTGGTTTTTCTTCAATCCATCAACATTCAGATCTTCGATACAGACAATTTGGTTATCTTTCGCCAGTTTCGCAGTGATCTTATGCTGGTAATCGTTTCTGATGTCCACCACTTTCTCGTGTTCTCTAGCAAGCTTTATACGGGCTTTCTCTCTATTCTTTGATCCTTCCTTTTTTCTGGCAAGGTTCTTCTGTAGTCTCTGAATACGCTTTTCGTGCGCAGCAAGAGTTCTTGGGTTGCGAATGATTGCTCCAGACGAATCTGTACAGAGTGCTTTGATTCCTACATCAATTCCGATTATCCCCCCTCCGTTAGGGAGAATCTCATATTCTTCCTCAATCTGAAGAGAAATGTAGTACCTTCCACTTGCCGTTTTAGATACCGTTGCGCTCACTATTCTTCCATCAAACGCCCTGGTGTTGACAATCTTTACCTTCCCTGCTTTCGGCAGTCTAATGGTATCTCCGTCAATTCGGATGTTCTGATTAATGTTCGCTGTACGATAACTCTGAAGCGCATGTTTCTTTCGAAACTGTGGATGGTTTCCACGTTTTTTGAAGAAATTCTGATAGGCTTTCTCAAGATGCCGCAAGGACTGACGAAGTGCTATGCTATCCGCTTCTTTCAGCCATTCCTTTTCCCGGGTCAATAATTTGAGGTCTCTGCACATATCGGCATAACTGAGTCTGTCATGCCAATCATTCCATGCAGCTTTCCTGATTTCAAGATAGTGATTATAAACGAAGCGACAACAGCCAAAAGTCTTTTCGAAGAACTCCCGCTGCTTTTTGTTTGGATAGGCACGATACCTATATCCCCTAATGCGTTCCATTTCTCATTCCCCCTTTTAAGAACATGTGTTCTTATTATACCATCTGAACGCTCTTCGTGCAATAACCGAAGCGGGTCAATCTTGTTTTTCTTGTGTTTTCCGTGTGCTTCCTTCCACTGCCTAAAAAGGGGGGCTTAGGCATCATCACACCTTTATCTTTATTCCTTCATTACTCGTAACTACGTAAGTTTACCATAGTTTTTCTTGTTTATCTATATTTTTTTATCTTTTATTTCCGGATTTTCTATTCATTATCCCTTCAAAAAAATGAGGCGGGACAATATGCCCCGCCGATTAATGACCTTACTTTCTCAGTCCAAGTCTTGCGATGAGTGATCTGTATCTCTCCAGGTCAGTTTCCTTCAGATAGTTGAGCAGGTTTCTTCTCTGTCCAACCATCTTCAGCAGACCTCTTCTGGAGTGGTGGTCTTTGTGATGCTTCTTCAGATGCTCATTGAGATCGTTGATTCTGTAAGTGAGAATCGCAACCTGAACCTCAGGGGATCCCGTGTCGCCTTCCTTAAGCTGATACTCTTTGATAATTTCTGCTTTCTTTTCTGTAGTGATCATTATAGTTCCTCCTTATTCTCAATACGCCTGCAGATAAGCCGCCGTCGGAGTATCGTACGTCCGATCCGCAGGTAAAAATCATACTCACGTATAATAACACGCGTGTCCCGCAATTGCAAGGACTATTTCGCCGGTGAGCAATGCTCCGCCAGGAACTCTTTTGGCGTCAATGCCGTGACCTGTGAGCGCGCAAAATCAGCCGCGTTCCTCGTTACAATGCAATCCGCCCTATTCCTTTTGGCGTTCGCGGCAAGAAATGCGTCCTCGAAGTCAGGTATTTCACTGGCAACCGCATCTTCGAAATCCTGATCCGTCACGTCGGTAATTGCCAGCATGCCTGAAATATCAACGAGCTTCTCCCTCACATTCGGATTCTTACGCAGTATATACGCAACATCCGTCATTGCGGAAACCGGCATCATACAAAGGTCCCCGTTCTCAAGAGCGTTCCTCAGTACCAGATAAGAATCCGCAAAGAACGGTGCTCTTTTCTGAAGTATGTCAATGACGATATTTGTATCCAATACTATTCTCATTGTCTCTCCAGTCTGGCCGCTTTTATCTCATCAACCGTCATGCCGTTATCCGCGGCCGCGCCCACCAGGCTGTTCAGAATATCCACCTTATCCTTATTGGGATTACTCATCTTAACGAGAATAGTCCCGTTTTTCGTAATGTAAACATCCTCGCTCAAAGCGAGCTGCATGTATTTCCCAAGATTCTTCTTGAACTCTGTAGCTGTAATCGTCATTTGAAACCGCCCCTTTCGGTATTATACGTTTCGTTATCGTATGATTCTGTATTATTTATCGTACGATTTATTATAGTATTTCATACGATAAGTGTCAACAAAAAACAGGCCTGTTTCAGACCTGTTTTCTTTCAGTCCGTTTAGAACATAAAGTGCACCGTATCAAGCGCCTCGTTCATCTCCGTGAAATCATCGCCGTCCATCAGGAACGATATGGCTACCACCGTCTTGCCTTTGCCTAAGGTGTAGATGCGCTGGTTCTTGCCCTGCGGGTGAATTTCCTTGTCGACCGGGATGATTTTGCCGCTGATCGAACCCGCGATCGTGGTGTCATAGTATCCGACATCGCCGAAGCCCAGCTGCTCCGCGTATTTCTGCGTCATCTCACCGAGCACCGCTTCATCGACCTCGGAACTCGCCTGCATGGCCTCGATCTGAAACTCCACGCTGCCGTCGGCCTTCTTGTAGACGTGAGTCATCTCAGCGCCCGCCGCTTCATCATAGACCCACGCCGCCGGGATGTCCATCTCAACGTTGCCCATCTGTATGGTCTGGGTCCCCGTCAGTTCTTCGCCCGCAGCCTCTGTCGCCGCCGCTTCAGTTGTCGCTTCAGTCTCAGCCGCCGTCGTCTCTTCTTCAGGCTCGGATTCGCTTCCGCCGCATCCCGCGAGCGTAAATGCAAAAGCAAACACAACGGCCATCAATACCATCAATACCTTCTTCTTCATGATTATCCTCCTCTCTGGTGTCTGCGTACCAGATCGTCTCTTCAGTGTCTCCGGAAACCCGCAGTTCGGGCACGGCCAGCTGTCTGTGACCGTTCCGCATCTTGGACAGACCATAATGTTCCCTCCTAATCAATTATTCCGCTCATCCCGGCCCATTTTTTACCGAAATAAGCAAGTGTATGGACTATGCGATTAAAAAGCGCCGTTCTTCCATACTATTCGCCGCTTTGAGCTTGATCTCACGGTGGCAGTATGGAAATAAAGTCGTTATTTGTCTATTTGTACATACCATGCAAAGGCAACCACCCCTCGATGGGCCCAATGGTATGTACTACTTACCCGAAACAGTACGTTTTTCCATACCTTTTGATTATACTCTCACATCCCGTCCGCTGCGGCCGGTTACTCGACCGCCACCTGACACATCTTCATGGTTTCAAGCGCGGCTTCGTGGCTCTCCGGCGTTACTCCGGCGCAGCAGGACGCGTCGACGCTTATCTTCACTTCCGGCATCATGGCCTTCAGAAGCAGCGCGTTCGACACTACGCATATATCCGTGCAAAGGCCAACCATCTCAACCTCTATCTCCTCGCTCTGCGAGATCTCGGCGACATCCAAAGCCATGGCTACACTGCCGAAGGTTGGCTTTTCGTAAATCTTCACTCCGTCCAGGAGCTCAGCGATGTCCTCGCGGATCTCCCAGCCTTTGCTTCCCCTGATGCAGTGCTCCACCGGCAGGTTCTTTCCCTCCTGCGTCTGGAGATAGTGCGTTTCGTGGGTATCCTTCGTCGCCAGAATGTCAGCCGCAGGATACGAACGGATTTTTGCTTTTACGTTCTCCACGATCGCAACTGCCTCGGGCGTTCCCAGCGCCCCGTCTATGAAATCGTTCTGCATGTCGATTACAATCAGTAATTTCCTCATCTGTGCACCTTCTCCCACTTCAGTTCGTCAAGTGAATACCCCTCTTTTTCCTCCGCCGGCATGCCCAGCGCCATAAGTCCGACAAGGCGCCACGGCAGTTCAACGCCCAGTATGTCCCGAACGTTCTGCTCGGCATCATTGCCTTCGCTGTCTTTTCTCATGCGCATCTGCACCCAACAGCTGCCAACGCCCTGCTCCTGTGCCATAAGGCTCATGTGCGCCAGCGCGACGGAGCTGTCCTCGATCCAGGCGTCCGACAGGTCGCTGTCGGCAAATACGGCGATGGCGGTGTTGCAGTCAGCCAGCAGAGCAGCACCGTGCTTTTTGGCTTTGGACAGCTTTTGCAAAACCTCCGGATCCTTGATCACATAAAACTCCCACGGCTGCTTTCCCCTGCTTGTCTGTGCCAGCAGCGCCGCCTGCAAAATCC
>CADAHK010000037.1 GCA_902787725.1 uncultured Eubacteriales bacterium
TGTCCGTCAGATTCTCCGCGTCCGCGTCCGGATTCAGCACCACATCCGCCTCCTCTTCGCCACCGCACCCGATGAAGGCGAAGCACATGAGGATAACAAGCGTTGCAATGAGTATCTTCTTCATAGTATTTCTCCTGCCCCTTTAGGTCATTATATGTCCTTAAGTGGTTTCTATCAAGCGCACACGAGACAACAGAAACTGTCAAAAATCGGAATGTAGAAGTTATGACTCATTATGAGAACAAAAACTACGACTTCTTCTCTTCACACAATGAATCTGAGGCTTTCAGAGAAAACAATATGCACATAAATCATAGTTCCAAAAGCAATAAGAAGCAAAAACTACTATTTCATGCCGCGATCATATCTTCAACTCTCCTTCGCCCTTGCTGTGAACATGGTGATACATAAAAAAGTCGTAGTTCTCATCTCTTTTCTAAGGCAAAACTTCTACATTCCGAAGTTCGCCGCGCATAAGCGCAAACAAAAAGCGCCGGAACCCTCAACGATGAGGATCCCGGCGTTTCTGATTGGTCGGAGTATAGGGATTTGAACCCTAGGCCTCTTCGTCCCGAACGAAGCGCGCTACCAAGCTGCGCCATACTCCGATGCCCGGCCCCTTAGGACCCGTGCGAGATGTATTGTAACACTTTGAGCCTATTAAATCAAATGGTTTTTACCTGTTCTGCCTGTGCCAGACCCTTGCCTCGATGCTGTCGCTCTCGATCTGCTTCTTCAGGGCGTCCAGGCCGTCGAACTTCTGCTCTCCGCGGGTGTGCTTGATGAAATCAACGCGGATCTGCTTGCCGTAGACATCTTCGTTGAAGTCGAAGATGTGGGTCTCGATGTTCTTCTCATAAGTGCCGATGGTCGGCTTAACACCAACGTTTGTCACGCTCGAGCGGGTGACGCCGTCGATGGTGCAGGTGGTGATGTAAACGCCGTTCGGCGGGGTAATCATTGTGTCGTCGACCAGTATGTTGCAGGTCGGGAAGCCTATGGTGCGTCCCAGCTTGTTGCCGACGATGATCTCGCCGCTTACCGAGTACATGCGGCCCATGAACTTGGCGGCTTCCTCCATGCGCCCCTCTTCTATGAGCTGGCGGATGTATGTGCTGCTGACGACTACGCCGTCTATGACGTACGGCTCCTGGACGTGGATGCCGAAACCGTGCTTGAGGCCTTCGTGCATGAGGACCTCAGGCGTGCCGGAGGCTTTGTATCCGAAGCTGTAGTTGAAGCCGCAGTAGGCTTCGCGGATGTTGAATCTGTTGACCAGTATCTCCTCTATGAACTCTTCAGGGCTCATGCGCAGGATCTCCTCGGTGAAAGGAATGTTGAAGACGTAGTCTACGCCCATCTCCTCCAGAATCCTGAGCTTGTCCTCAGGATAGAGGATGTTCTTCACCTTGGGAACGTTCTTCAGGATCGAGCTGGTGTGGTTTGAGAACGTAAAAACAGCGCTCTTGAGGCCCGCCGCCTCAGCTTCCTTCACCGTACGCCCGATTATCTCCTGGTGGCCTTTGTGTATGCCGTCAAAATTGCCCAGGGCCACTACCGTCGGTTCTATATCTACAATGTCTTCAAGTCTTTCAAATACTATCATTTCCGCTCCGCGAGCACCTTGTCTGCCTTAAGTCTTCCTTCTCTTGTATCTATGAATCCCGTCCCCAGGAATTCCCCGGTTTCTTCCTCGTAAACCTTGTAAATGAGGCTGTAGTCACGTCCGCGGGCGTTCCTGAGCCCCGTGACCTCGGGATCTGTCTCTTCCTCTATCTTCACCTGAGTGAGCCATACGCTGTTGCCCATGCGGAAGTACTCCGCGCGCTCAGCCGGCATCAGAATCCTGCCGAAGTGCACCAGCGGCCAGTCCGCAGGCAAAAGCAGTCTTTCCAGATCCTCGGCCGCGCTGCCGGGCTCATTCTTCTCACCCAGCATGGCTTTCACGTCCTCGGCGGACAAAGCCGCCTGATCAATGCTGATCGCGCCGACAGCAGTCCTCTCAAGGGCCGTCATGACGCATCCGCATCCGAGCTTCGCCCCGATATCGTCGCATATGGATCTCACGTAAGTCCCCTTCGAGCACTCTACTTCAAAGGCAAACTGGCCTTTTTCCATGTCGACGTCTATTAAGCATATCCTGTGGACAAAAGCCTTTCTCGGCTTTATCTCCACATCGATTTCCTTGCCTTTGTACGCGTAATCGTAAAGTCTCCTGCCGTTTACGCGAACCGCCGAGTATTTGGGCGGTATCTGCTTTATCTCGCCCTCAAAGGACGCTGCGGCCTCCATTATGTCAGCCTTTGATATTCCGTCGCGCAGCTCCTCCCAAGGCGTTTCGCTTGTAACTTCGCCCCAGATATCCAGGGTATCCGTCGTTATTCCCAGCTTGGCGCAGCACACGTAGGTCTTGGAATCCAGTTCCATGTACTCCATGATGCGGGTTGCCTGACCGACAAAAACGGGCAGAACGCCCGTCGCCATCGGATCCAGAGTCCCGCCGTGGCCCACCTTTTTCTTGCCTTTGACCCCCAGAGCCCTGCGGCACACGGCCACACAGTCGCTGGAAGTCCACTCCTGAGGCTTGTAAAGTACCAGGATTCCGTCTCTCATCAGCTCAGTGCAGTCTCCATCTCGTCCTTTATTATCGCAAAGGCATTCTCCATGGTTGTGTGCATTGTGCAGCCGGCAGCCTTAACGTGACCGCCGCCGCCGTTCCTCTGGCATATTTCGAGTACGCTGGAATCGGTCTTTGATCTCATGCTGACCTTGATTCCGTCCTCGCGTTCCTCGAGGTACGCGGCCATTTCCACGTTTTCTATGTCCCTGAGCCTGTCGATGATCTCGTCAGCGTGCTCAGGATGTGCGTCCATGGCTGCCATTTCGCCGCTTGTAAGGTAGCTGATGACTCCTCGGCCATCCGCAAAGAAGATTGCCTTTGCGACGGCCTTGTTTTCACAGCGAACCTTCTTCAGATTCTTGTTTTCATACAGGTTAACCATAATGTTTGTATGGTCTACGCCTATGTCGAACAGCTCTGCAGCTATTCTGTAGCTTTCTGCCTTTGTATTGGAGTGCCTGAAGCTGCCTGTATCGGTCACAATGCCCGTGTAGATGGCGTTTGCAATGTCTTTTGTGATCTCCACGCCTGCGTCCTTGATGACCTCATAGACCAGCTCGCACGCCGCCGCCGCGTCTTCGTCGATATAGTACAGATCTCCGAAGCCCTGGTCGTGAGCGTGGTGGTCTATGCAGATCTTGGTCTTGCCGAGCTTGAACATCTCGGCGCGCTCGTTCATCCTGCCGTACTCGTTGCAGTCCACCGCAACGCAGACGTCCGGATTCTGAAGCTTGTCCCAGTCCTTCGTAAAGGCTTCCATGTTCATGAATCCCAGGTACTTAGGCGGGTCTTCCGAATAGACGTAGCATTCAATTCCCGCTGCTCTGAGAGCCAGGCTCAGGGCGCTGCAGGAACCCACACTGTCACCGTCAGGGTTAGTGTGCGGGAAAAGCAGTACTGTCTTTGCGGAAAACAGCTTTTCACTTATTGTTTTAAGTTCTGTGTTCTTCTTCATGACTACCCTCTCGCGCTTTACAGCGTGCTTATAAGGTCCTCGATGTGTCTCGAGTACTCCATTGAGTGGTCTACCTTGAAAATCAGCTCAGGAGTGTGTCTGAGCTTCATCTCATGGCCTATGCGGCTTCTGATGAAGCCTTTGGCGCTGTTGAAAGCCTCCAGGACCTCATCCTGGTGGGCTTTTATCTCTTCATCTGTGCCGGTTACGCCAATAGGCGCGAAATACACTGTGGCGTAGCTGTTGTCCCTGGTCACCTCCACGTCCGTGATGCTTATCATGGAGTCGAGGCGCGGATCCTTCAGATCCGACAGGAGCATTTCGCTTATTATCCTGCGTATTTCCTCGCCTATGCGGCCCTGTCTGTAGTTCTTTGCCATGTTCTTATCCCAATCTCTGTATTACCGTTAGCTTCTGGCGACTTCTTCCATGGTGTAGCACTCGATGATGTCGCCCTGCTTGATGTCGTTGTAGTTTTCGATGCCGATACCGCACTCATAGCCCTGAGCGACTTCCTTGGCGTCGTCCTTGTATCTCTTGAGGGACGAGATCTTGCCCTCGTGGATGACGATGCCGTCACGAACCAGTCTGACGGACTCGTTGCGGACGACCTTGCCGTCTGTAACGTACGCGCCGCCGATGATGCCCACATTCGGCACCTTGAAGGTCTCTCTGATCTCCACAGTACCAAGGACGACTTCCTTGTACTCCGGATCCAGCATGCCCTTCATGGCGTTCTCAACATCGTCGATGATGTTGTAGATTACGTTGTATGTTCTGATCTGGATACCGTCTCTTTCAGCCATGCCCGTTACGGTTACGCTAGGTCTGACGTTGAATCCGATGATGATGGATCCTGACGTTCCTGCCAGCATTACGTCGGACTCGTTGATGGCGCCGACGCCCGTGTGTACGATATTTACCTTGACCTCGTCGTTTGACAGCTTCTCAAGAGACGTTACGATAGCTCCTACGGAGCCCTGTACGTCCGCCTTGATGATCAGGTTCAGTTCCTTGACCTCTCCCTCCTGGATCTGGCTGAAGAGTTCTTCCAGAGTTGTGCTGGAGTTTCTGGCCAGTACTTCCTGTCTTACCTTCTGCTGTCTCTGATATGCGATTTCCTTGGCCTGGCTGGACTTCTTGACCGCGTTGAACTGGTCGCCCGCTACAGGTACGTCTGACAGTCCCAGGATCTCAACAGCCGTTGCAGGGCCTGCCTTCTTGAGCTTTTCGCCCTTGCTGTTGGTCATGAGTCTGATCTTGCCTGAGCAGGTACCGGCTACGACGCTCATGTCTGATCTCAGCGTTCCGTTGAGAATCAGCAGTGAAGCGATCGGGCCCTTTGCCTTGTCCAGTCTGGCTTCGAGTACTGTACCTACAGCCAGTCTGTCAGGGTTTGCCTTCAGTTCGAGCACCTCGGCCTGCAGGAGGATCATCTCAAGCAGGTTCTTGATGCCTTCGCCTGTCTTTGCGGATACAGGTACGCTGATGACGTCTCCGCCCCAGTCTTCTACCAGTACGCCGTTCTCGGCCAGGTCCTTCTTTACTATTTCCGGATTGGCTCCCGGCTTGTCCATCTTGTTGATCGCAACGATGATAGGCACTCCGGCTGCCTTTGCGTGGCTGATTGACTCGATAGTCTGAGGCTTTACGCTGTCGTCCGCCGCTACTACCAGTACCGCGATGTCCGTAGCGTGGGCGCCCCTGGCTCTCATTGCCGTGAAGGCCTCGTGTCCCGGAGTATCCAGGAATACGATCTTCTGTCCGTTGATCTCGACCTCTGAAGCACCGATGTGCTGGGTGATTCCGCCGGACTCGCCAGCCGTTACGTTAGTGTTTCTTATTGCGTCGAGGAGTGAAGTCTTACCGTGGTCAACGTGTCCCATTACAGTGATGATAGGTGCGCGCGGCTTCAGGTCTTCTTCCTTGTCCTCGAATGTTTCGATACCTTCCTCTTCCAGGTATTCCTCTTCCTCATCGACTTTGCCGATGGCGATCTGGATGCCCATCTCGTCAGCCAGAAGCTGTACTGTATCCTCGTCCAGGTTCTGGTTCTGGTTGGCCATTACGCCCATCTTCATCAGGGTCATGATGGCCTGTGAGAGTGTTGTCTTCGTCTGCTCAACGAATCCCGCTACTGTGATCGGGCAGTTGATCAGAACGGTGCCGGCTTCCAGTTCCATTTCAGGTTCTTCATGCTCTACCTTAGGCTTGTTCTGATGTCTCTTAGGTCTTGCCTGCTTCTCCAGCGATGCAGGAGGTGCCGGCTTGCCTGACTTGCGTCCGCCTCTCTCGAGCTTCGAGAACTTGTCTCTCTCTTTATCTCTGTCTTTATCCTTGCCCTTCTTGCTGTGAGTGGAGGTCTTCCCAGCTGCTGGGGCTGATGATCTGTCATCTCTTTTGCGGGAGTCTGGTCTGTCTGAAGCTTTGGCAGGCTTCCTGGAGGATTTAGGTGCACGCTCTGCCTCTTCTCTTTCGCGCTCTTTCTTGGCTGCCGCCTTACGGGCTGCGGCTTCCTTCTCTTCGCGTCTGATATCTTCAGCTCTCTTTATGATCTTGATTCTGCTTCTAGGCTTCTCTTCCTTAGGCGGTTCCTCGGTCTTCTTCTCTTCGGCCTTGGCCTCAGGCTTTTCCTCAGCCTTCGCTGCCTTTGCTTCTTCCTTGGCTGCCTTTGCTTCTGCTTTTGCCGCTTCCTTGGCTTCCGCCTTTGCGACCTTCTCTTCGGCCTTTGCTGCCTTTGCTTCTGCCTTAGCTGCCGCTGTTTCTGCCTTTGCAGCTGCCGCTTCAGCCTTCTTCTTGGCCGCTTCAGCCTCTTCGGCTTCCTTCTTTGCAGCTTCCGCTTCAGCCTTGGCCGCCTCTGCATTGGCAGCTTCCGCAGCTGCAGCTTCTGCCGCTTCCTTTGCCGCCTTTGCCTTGGCTTCCGCCTTTTCCTTGGCGATTCTCTCTTCGAGCTTGGCCTTTGATACCTTAGGAGCTCCTACTGGAGGCTTTGCCTTTGCCACCACTGATTCAGCCTTAGCCGCTGCTGCCTTTGCCTTGGCTGCTGCTGTCGTCGCTGCCGCGACTGTCGGTGATACAGGCTTGGTTCCGGACGCACCGGCTGCCTTCTTCGTCTTCTTTTCAGGCAGCTTGATAGTGGCGGCCTTTACGGTCACCTTCGGTTCGTTTTCCTTTTTGTCCGCGGCCGACTTCTTGGTAGCTGTCTTTCTCGCCACCTTTGTCTCCGCCTTGCCGCTGCCTCTCGTGAGTGTGTTTTTCACGGCGACTGTGTCTATGTCCGACATGTCGTCGCTGGTCTTTGACACGGGCACTCCCATTGCCACGGCCTTTTCCAGCACCTCCTTGGCGGTCATATTCAGTTCCTTTGCCAGTTCAGATATCTTCATACGCACATCCTCCTTTATGCTATGATTCATTTTCGTCCTCTATCTCCTTCAGTATGCCTCGGGCGAATCCTTCGTCCAGCACCGCGAACACGCTTCTCCCGACTTCTCCCGTAATGTGGGAGAGCTCGTCGATGGTGCCGTACTTCACGTATGGAACGCCCTTCCTTCTTATGTCCTTCATTATCTTCTTCTCACTGCCCGCGGATATGTCCCCGGCCAGTATCACCAGCTTCGCCCGGCCCTTGCCGATCGCGAAGCCGCACGTGTTCACTCCGGAAACCACATTTCCGGACTTCTTCGCAAAGCCCATCAGGCTGAGTACCTTACTCTTCATCGGCCCCACCTGCTGTCTCGGCGGCTTCCGCACTCCCGGCTGTGAGCGCCGCGAGCTCTTCGAATACCTTTTCGAGCTGCTCTTTGCCCGGGTCTACCCTCAGGCTGCGGGCGAACGCGCCGCGCTTTCTTGCCTTTGCGATACACGCCTCGTCACGGCAGATGTAAACGCCGCGGCCTTTGGCCTTGCCGGTCGGGTCCACTGTCAGCTTCCCCTCGAACCACGTGACTCTTATGAGATTTTCTTTTGTCTTTGATTCCATGCATCCGATGCACCGGCGCATGGGTTTTTCTCTATTCTTCATCTTCGATCTCTTCGTCGGCGTACTCACCATACTCGCCTTCCTCAGGCTCCTCGTCTCCGAAGTACTGGGAATGGCTCTTGATGTCGATCTTCCATCCGCAAAGTCTTGCCGCCAGTCTTACGTTCTGGCCTTCCTTGCCGATGGCCAGTGAGAGCTGGTAGTCAGGAACGACCGCTACGGCAGCCTTTTCCTCTTCATCGATGGCAACTGCCTCGACCTTTGCCGGGCTGAGCACGTTGCTGATCAGGATTGCCGGATCCTCATCCCATGTGGTGATGTCGATCTTCTCACCCCAAAGCTCATCTACGATGTTCCTTACTCTGTTGCCGTTCTGGCCTACGCATGCTCCTACCGGATCTATGTCTTCGTCTTCTGTGTAAACAGCGATCTTTGTTCTGGAGCCCGCTTCTCTGGCGATGCTCTTGATTACGACATCTCCGTCCTCGATCTCAGGCACTTCAAGTTCAAAAAGCTTCTCGACGAATCCAGGATGGGTTCTGCTCAGGAAGATCTGAGGTCCCTTGTTGCTCTTTCTTACATCCATGATGTAGGCCTTGATTCTGTCGTTGACTCTGTATCTTTCGCCTGCTGCTCTCTCGCCGGCAACGAGGATTCCCTCAGTGTTGCCGATGTTGACGAAAATGGTCTCGTTGCTGATTCTCTGCACTACGCCCGTGACGAGCTCGCCCTGCTTCTTGATGTAGTTGTCGTAGACCATGCCGCGCTCGGCCTCTCTGAGTCTCTGAACTACTACCTGCTTTGCTGTCTGAGCTGCGATTCTGCCGAAATCCTTAGGTGTTACCTGATACTCTACGATATCGTTCACCTCGTATCTCGGGTCGATTTCGCGGGCTTCTTCCAGAGAGATCTGGGTCGCGTCATCCTCGACTTCCTCAACTACGTCCTTCTGCATGAGCACCTCAACGTCGCCGGTCTCTTCATTCATCTCGGCGCGTACGTTGGCCGCTGTGCCGTAGTTCTTCTTGTACGCGGAAACCAGGGCTGACTCGATTGCTTCCATGATCACGTCCTTAGTGATGCCCTTTTCCTTCACCAGATCATTGATTGCGTCCATAAAATCACTCATTTTCTTTTCCTCATACTCTTTATATATTCAATAGGTTTAACTATGTTTAGACTTGTTCCGCCCCTGCGAACTTGTACTATCCGCTTGCTAGCCCCAGACGACCGCCAGGTTTGCCTTTGCGATGTCCGCGAGCTTGAGCTCGTAGGTCTTCTCAGTTGACGCCGGCTTGCCTTTGCTCTTGCCTTTGCCTTTGGCGGGTACCGGCGCTTCGCATCTTACCGTCGCCGTCTCGGTCTCCGCATCGAAGTTCTCGAGGGTGCCCTGGATGTTCTTGACGCCGTCGATGGCTTTGTAGAGCCTGATCTCGACCTCCTCACCCACGTAGCGCGCGTAGTGCTCCGGCGTGATCAGCGGCCTGTCCATCCCCGGGGAGCTGACCTCCAGATAGTAGTTCTGCTCGATCGGGTCTGACTCGTCCAGCTTCTCGCTCAGGAACCGGCTGACCTTCTCGCAGTCCTCGGTGCTGACGTACTGCGGCTCGGCCGCCGCCTCGTTGTCCGCCTCAGCCGCCTGCGCCTTGTCGATGTAGACCCGCAGGAACCAGTCGCGTCCTTCCTTCACGAACTCCGTGTTGTACAGTTCGTAGCCGTTTTCCGCCAGGAAGTCTCCCGCCAGCTCAGCCACGACATCCGTGATCTTCTTCTTAGCCATTTTCGCCCCCTGCCGGCATCCGGCAGTGTCATTTTCACAAAATAGGAGTGGGCCTCTTGCCCACTCCAGTGATAACTTACTTATTAACTTCGACAACAATAACACAGAAGCCTTGAAAAATCAAGGGGTTAAGGGGTTTTCTCAAGGATTTCGATGATTTCCGCGATACTGTCGGCGAAGAAAATGCCCTTCTGACGTTCCTCCGAGGACAGGCCCCGCCGTGTCATCTCGTCCAGCTGCGCGCGGAGACTATCGTAATAGCCCTTGTGGTTGTAGATGATGCAAGGCGCATCGATGAGCCCCAAAGATACGCCGGACATGACCTCCGCAATCTCCTCAAGCGTTCCCGTGCCGCCCGGCAGCGCGATAAATGCGTCGCCCAGCTCGATCATCTTGGCTTTGCGGTCGGACATGTTCTCCGTCACGATCAGCTCAGTCAGCTCATCGTACTGCAAAACCTTCTCGACAAAGAACGCCGGCTCCACGCCCGTGGCTTTGCCTCCCGAC
>CADAHK010000038.1 GCA_902787725.1 uncultured Eubacteriales bacterium
ATCTATTGCCTTTGCCTTGCCGCCTCTAGGGTTGCGCGTAAAAAAGGCGAAGGTATTCGCCCCGGCGTTGATGGCCTCCAGTCCCATGGCCAGAAAACCATTTACAGATGACAGATGGTAACCGATGTAAAGCATTACAGCTCTCCGTTCTTTGCCTTTGTGAGGGCGATTGACAGCTGGTCGGCGCAGGAGGTTTGCTTGAAGCCGCATGTGTTGCCGGCGAGCTTGGATGTGATTTCATCAACGGTCCAGCCGTCCACAAGATTCGAGATGGCTTTCAGGTTTCCATTGCAGCCTCCGGTAAACACGATGTTCGTAACAACGTCGCCATCCAGATCAAATTCGAGTTTCATCGGGCAGATGCCCTTTGGGTAGTATTCGTACTTCATTCTTAAATGTTGTTATGATTTAGCAAAAACTGTAATTTTCAATATATAATAACAAGTGCAAGCTATTATAACACAAGAAGAGACGAAAGGAAAATTATAACACAAGAAGAGACGAAAGGAAAAAGCAGCCATGAAAGAAAGAACGGGAAAGAAGAGAAACCTGAAGTATATCTTCGCGGCAGCATTCATCATGATTATGGCAATGGGCACTATAGCCCTGACCGGATGCGGAGACAGCGGCGGCGGCGAAACGGTTGCGTCGGAACCTGAACCAATCATCAATCCTATCACAGGCGTTGAGGTTGAATCAGAAGATGCGCTTCCGGCCAGACCTGTACAGGTATCAATACCGAACGACACTTACGGAGCAGTTCCTCAGTCAAACATTACACAGGCAGATATCATCTACGAGTTCCCTGTAGAGGGAGAGCTCACAAGACTGCAGGCGATCTATTATGGGGATATTCCTGATAAGTTCGGACCTATCAGAAGCGTGAGATATTACTTCGTAGATGTTGCGACAGAATACAAGGCATGTCACATCGGTTACGGATGGGGCAAGAACGCCAGAAGCTACATGAACAGCAACAATGTTCACCACGTAAACGGAATGCAGCAGACTGAGCTGTTCTACCGTGTCAGCGACAAGGCAGCTCCTAACAACGCTTATACGAACTGGGAAGATGTTAAGGCCTTCGGCGAGAAGCACGACTGGTTCACTGAGAAGCAGGTTATAGAGCCATGGACATTCCGTACTGAAAAGTGGGAAAAAGAACAGAAAGAAGCAAAGGCTGAAGCTCAGAAAGTCATCGACGAGAAGTCCGGCAGCACGGATGAAGAAGACGTCAAGGCTGTAGAGAAGGCAGAAGCGCTTCTTGCTGAACCTGAAAAGGCTACATCACTTACAGTCAAGGCTCTCGGCTGCAACAGCACATGCAAGTGGGATCCTGAAAAGGGCAAGTACCTGAGATACTGGTACGGCGAACCGTATGTTGATAAAGAAACAGGCGAGCAGCTCGAGTTTGATAACATCCTCGTACAGAAGGTGCACAGCGACATCATGGTCGATGAAGAGACAGGTCTTTCAGATCACAAGGGAAGACTCACGATCGACATGTTTGCAGGCGGAGAAGGCCTCCTCTTTACACAGGGTGAAGTCATCGAGGGTACATGGTCAAGAGACGGCGTAGACAGCAGAACCATCTTCAAGGACAAGGCCGGCAACGAGTTCGCGTTCACACCTGGAAAGACATGGGTATACGTCTTAGACCAGGATAAGGACTTCTCATATGAGAACGATGCTGCGGACGAGGAAACCGGTGATACAGAAGAAACTGAAGAATAATCAGCCGATATCTGATTAAAGTCCACATCAGACAAACCGAATAGAAAACAAAAGACAGAGGTTTCGGACCTCTGTCTTTTTTAATACAGTTATTTCTTTCGGCTTAGTTTTTCGATGACTTTTGTTTTTCCCTGTAACACATGTCGAAGAAGTAATCCATGAAGTACAGTCCGTCTTCAACAATCTGAGGGTTTTTCTTAACGTACATGCGGTCCGGATGGAACTGATAGCATACGATAGGCAGACTGTCGTGTACATATCCTTCAATTGTTCCGTCTTCAGTGTCCACCATTGTTACCGTCAGATCGTCGGCAAGCTTGTCGACCGCCTGATGGTGGTAGTGGACCGTCTCTACATTGTCGCCGAATTTGGAATAGAATACGGAATCCGGACGGACAGTAGTCGCGCGAACAGCATCATTGTAATGCCCCATGCCGACATCCTGTTTCAGTGTCCCGCCAAGGGCTACATTCACGAGCTGGCTTCCTCTGCAAAGGCCAAGGATAGGCTTTTTCGCATCCACGAACTTCTTTACCAGCTTGATTTCGAGCTCATCAAGAGGCTTGTCAAATCCGTGCTTATCGCACTCCACTTCCGCTCCGTAAAACGATGGATGGACATGCTTGCCTCCGGGGATTATCAAACCGTCGTAATCTGCCGGATCAACCTCATCTGACGTTATCACATCAGGATCATCGCTGTACTCATCGCTGACAATCTGATAAGTGAGCGTGTACTTGTTGTCCTCCGGGTTGTATTTTTCAGTGAACTCATCCATGTCTTTATACGTGGTCTTGGGCAGGAGAATAAACAGCTCCGGTCTTTCTCCCTTGCTGACCGATACGTCATTGTCAGTGTCGGAGGATGTTTCAGTACTGTTTTGGTCAGGAACCGCCTCATGCAGCACGAAATAGCCGGCCGCAGCGATTGCGAGAATGAGTATTATTATGATTGTGATTTGCTTCTTTTTACCGCTCATACAATTATTATACAGAAAAAACCACCGCAAGCCAAACTTATTTGTAACAAGCTGTTACCCTGCGGTGTAATACAAGGTATAATATAATTCAGCGCAGCCTGTTACATGACAGGATGCGGCAAGTACGGAAAGGATATCATGAAGATAACAGCAGCGGCAGGCACAAACGTTGGCCGTATTCGTAAAAACAACGAAGACAATTTCTACATCAACGGGTTTTACAAAGAGAATACGGAAGATAAGAACTATATACACACAGACGACAAGCGTCATCACGCATACACCTATGCCGTGTGTGACGGCGTAGGCGGGGCGGAGTTCGGTGAGCTCGCTTCACTGTTTGCGGTTGAGGAGCTGTACGAATACGACGGCAGACAGCTGGAAGAGAATTTTGCGGCATACATAGAGGCCGTGAACCGGCGCGTATGCGACAGAGTCGTCAAAAACGGCGGCAAGCGAATGGGAAGCACTGTCGCCCTGCTTTTTATTAAAGGAAAAGACGCGAATATCTGTAACATCGGAGACAGCCGTGTGTATCTGATAAGGGACGGGGAAATGACACGCCTGACCCACGATCACACGAGGACGCAGAGCATGATTGACTCCGGACTCATAAAGGGCGAAGAAGAAATCGCCAAGGATCATGTTCTGACTCAGTTTCTGGGGGTGTTTCCGGAGGAGTTCAGACTGGACCCGTATATCGACAAAGTGAGAGTAAAATCAAAAGATATATTTCTCTTATGCAGCGACGGTCTCACAGACATGGTTCCGGAGGAAGAAATCAGGCAGATGCTCCTGGACAGCGCTTCAGAAAGCGCAGAGGAAAAAACAAAAAATCTGATCAGCGCGGCTTTGGGAGCCGGCGGCAGAGATAACATTACGACAATAGTAGTAATGGTAAAGTAAGGAGGCTAAAGATGTACGATAGCACAATGGAGAGCACAGTAACAACAGCTGCGGTATACATTTACCTGATTCTCTCACTGTTAATAACGGCAGCTATTATAGTAGGCATCTGGAAGATGTTCGAGAAGGCCGGAGAAGGCGGATGGAAATCACTGATTCCGTTCTATAACATGTACATTCTGTATAAGATTTCCTGGGGGAACGGATTGCTGTTCCTGCTCCTGTTCCTGCCGATCATCGATATAGTGATGATTATTGTGACGCCGTTCAAGACTGCAAAGGCATACGGCCTGCACCCATTGTACGGCGTGGGACTGCTGCTCCTGCCGGTCATCTTCTACCCGGTAATCGGGCTCGGAAGCAGCAGATACATCGGACCGGACGGTAAGCCGGAAGGCAATACGTACGTCATCAATCAGTACAACTATAACGGTGTTACACCGCAGCCGGGCATGCCGGGCGGACCGCAGGCAGACCCTTATCGCGCGCAGCCGGATCCATATGGCGCGCAGCCGGATCCGTATCGCGCACAGCCAGCAGCGGCACCGCAGCCTGCGCCGGCAGATAACGCAAACGCAGGAGGCGACGCGCTGGAAAAGCTCGGAAACTCCATGGAGTCTTTGAAAGACGGCGTTTCCAATCTGTTTAAGAACAAGGCTGAAGCGGATCAGCAAGTCCGTGATCAGTATACATATCAGCAGCCGGCAGCAGACGATGAGTACAAGTTCTGCACAAACTGCGGCGCCAGGATAAAAAAGACAGCCAAGTTCTGCACGAACTGCGGAAAGGAAGTTTCGCCGCTGATGCCTGACTTTGCACCGACGCCAGAACCAGCACCGACACCGGAACCTGCGCCGACAACGGATCCATTCGGATTTACGGTTGAGGATTCGAAGCTTGACGACACCGTCATGACGGAGACCGAACTCATGGACTACGGTGAAAAGACAGAGATTCTGCTTGATGATCCTGTCGTCATCATTCCGGCGCTGACCATGATTTCAGAAGATGACGAGGGTGAGAAGGAGGAAATCAGGGTTTCCGATACGCCGTTCGTCATCGGCAGAACAACTGCAAACGCGGACTACGCGATTGACGCGAGAGGCATCAGCCGCAGGCATCTGCAGTTCGACTACGAAGACGGAACATATTATGTTACAGACCTGAATTCGACTAACGGCGTATTCGTGAATGACGTGAAAATTCCGGCAGGAGAAAGGTCAATCGTTGAAAATAATGATATAATTGGGATTGGGCAGAGGAGATACAGAGTTGAAGTTCAGCAGTTAAGTTAGACGGGAACGTGACATGAACATTAATGAATGCAAGAAATTTGAGCCAATTTTCAATTCGTGGTATGTGAAATCTGTTCTGGGACAGGGCAGCTTCGGAACTGTATTCGAGATACAGAAAGAAGAGTTCGGCAAAGTCTACAGCGCGGCGCTGAAAGTCATTTCGATTCCGCAGAACAATGATGAAATCGAACGGATGAGGATGGACGGCACCGCGGAGGACTCCATCAAGCGGTATTACGACAATGTTGTCAGAGACATCATCAGCGAATTGGTGATTATGAGTGAACTCAAGGGCAACAGCAATATCGTAAGCTACGAAGATCATACAGTGATCAAGCATGATGATGATATCGGTTACGACGTCCTGATCAGAATGGAGCTTCTGACTCCTCTCATGAAATACAGATCCGAGCACGGAATGACAGTAAAGGATGTCGCCAAACTCGGCATTGATCTTTGCCGCGGTCTGGAACTGTGCGAGAAGAACAATGTAATCCACAGAGACATAAAACCTGAAAACATCTTTGTCGCCAAGAGCGGCAACTACAAACTCGGTGATTTCGGAATTGCCAGAACCATAGAGAAGACGAACAGTGAGCTTTCCAGAAAGGGAACTTATTCTTACATGGCACCGGAGGTGTACAAGGGACAGCTATACGACCAGACAGTAGACATCTACTCTCTCGGCATAGTCATGTATTCCATGCTCAATGGTACAAGGACGCCGTTCCTGCCGCCGCTTCCGGCGGAGATCACGCACAATGACAAGGAGAAGTCGCTCAACAGAAGATTCGCAGGGGAACCGCTTCCTGCAATCGAGGGTGTTGACAGCAGGCTCATGGACGTGATCAACAAGGCCTGTGCCTACAGGAGCGAGGACAGATACGCTACGGCAGCAGAGATGAGACGCGCGCTGGAGCGCATACAGGACCACGTTTCCGCTGCAGGACAGACAGAACTTATCGTCGATGCGGAAAAGACGGAAATTCTTCCGACGGGATCGCAGCAGAGTGTGGGCTTCGGGCAGAGCGAATACATCGCCCCGACCGGTGAGGGAGAAGTTACGGAGATTCTCGGACCGGCAGACGTCTCTTTCGGACAGAGCTATTCTGCTCCGGGATCAGGCTATGCGGGCACAAATCCTAGTTACGCTGGCACAAATCCTAGTTACGCCGCACCGGCTCCGGATTATGTTGTCCAGGGACGCGGCAACGAACCGTGGGAGCCGGACTATTATCAGAACCAGATGGCCGGGGGAGGCAAAGGCCCGGACGGAGGAACGAAAAAACGTACAGGCATGATCATTGCTCTGTGCGCGATTCTGGCTATTCTTCTGGCAGTATGCGGCGTGATGATAATAAAGAATCACAGCGGTGGAAATGCGGAACAGGCCGCAACGGTCGGACCGGAGCAGCTGGAAATCGTGTCATGGGATACGGACTTCTCCAACAGCTGGCAGAAAAACGATGATGCGACCTACAGCTACAATATCATCATGCTCATCAGAAACACCAGTGATTATCCAATCACCGGCATGGCTTATAAAATGAGAAATCACGAGGGCAATGTTGTGCAGAACATGGACAACAGCTATGGCCTCGAGGCCCCGTTCTATGCCGAAGGATATATTGCTCCGCAGGGTAGCGGACTGATGGTCTCAAGGATCACGATTTCCGACGATGAGTTCAAGAATGAAAATCCGCAGATGGACGGACACAGGCCAAAACCACAGGGCGCTCTGATTGAAGAGGCGTACATATATACCGGAGAAGATGAGTATGTGGTTCCAACAGGCCAGCTGTACGGCGAAGACAAGGTTGGTGAAGATGATTACGGCAACGGATTGTACAATTACAATGTCAAAATCCACAATAACAACGCTAATCCTATCCATGAAGAATCGGGAATCGTCGCCGCCTACATTCAGTATGACGAGTCGACCGGATATGATTCCATCGTAGTATCTTCCGCGAACGGACAGGTTCCGCGTGAGATCGCGGCAAATTCAGAGGATGATATCGCCTACGGAATGCAGAGGACTGAGTTCGGCCAGGAAAAGTATAAGGAAAACAGCGCCGGCGAGAAGATCAATATCGAAGACTACACCGTCTACGTGATAGATCACGAATGTGTTGACGGTACTCCGAACAAAGAGGTCTACGATGACAAATACGCAAAGTAAGGATTACGACATTCTCTTTGAAGAGATTTATACAAACTATTACGGCAAGGTTCTTTCGTATCTGACCGGCAAGGTCAGTGACAGAAACGTCGCGGAGGATCTTGCCGGAGACGTTTTTTTGCGTTGCTATAAAAACATACAGAAGTTCGACGCTTCAAAGGGCTCCGAGAGCACGTGGGTTTTCACGATCACGAAGAATCTTCTGAAGAACTATTACCGCGACAGGAAAGTAAACGCTTCCATCGACAACATGGAAGGCTTTGACGTCGCGGATGAGCAGGATGTGGAGGAGGAGATCGCGCAGGCTCTCAGGCTTGAAGAGATACGTGAGTTTCTGGACCGCGAAATCGCCAAGCTCGACAGCGTCAAAAGGCAGATTCTCTTGATGCGTTATTATGATGAAATGAGCAGCAACGAGATCGCGAAGGTCATGAACATGACGCCTGGAAATGTCCGGGTCATACTGACGCGAACACTTAACAAACTCAGAATCGGTGCGGAGGATGATGTTGTCAAACTCGGGATATAAAAAAACGCCGACAGTGCTGCAGATGGAGGCGTCGGAATGCGGCGCTGCTTCCCTTGCCATGATTCTGTCCTATTACGGACAGAAGGTTTCCCTTGAGCAGCTTAGAGTTGAAACCAATGTGAGCAGGGATGGATGCAAGGCGAGCAACATCGTTAAGGCGGCGGCGACAAGAGGATACCGGTGCGGTGGATTCAGAAGAACAGCGGAGCAGCTGTTCGGGATGGATCCGCCATGTATTATTTTTTGGGAACAGAATCATTTCCTGGTATATGAAGGGGTCAAAGGGGGAAATGTCTATGTCAACGATCCGGCTTTCGGGGAGCGGAAGCTTTCGAAGGCCGAATTCATAAATTCCTATTCAGGAGTAGTGATCACATTAAAACCGGACGAAGAAACCGCGGCAGGCTCTAAAGCAAAAGCAGGACAGGGCGCCGGCATAACAGGCGCAGTGCTTGAAGCGGCAAAAGCAAGGAAAGCGATATGCGCGGCAGTTCTGATTCTGACCGCCTGCGCTGCCTTTGCATGCTGCGCGGCCGCAGTGAGTTCTGGAAACCCGGGCTCGGTGCTTCTCCTGACCGCCGTGTTTGCCGCGAGCGTTCTCATCAGGAACATCATCGTCGGAACACATCAGTACAAATACACCATCATACGGTCCAGCGCTTTCATGGAAACTCTCCTGGCGCTGCCGATGACATTCTTTGAGCAGCGTTTTCCAATGGACACGGCCGGCCGCCTCTCTTCAGAGGAACGTGTAAGCCGCTTCGCTTCAGGGGCTGCATTTTTAATGGTCTCAGACGCAATCATCGCGATTGTCACCCTGATCGCGCTGCCGATTGCGGACGTCAGAGGAGGTCTTGCAGGGATCGCGTTAATTGCGGCAGGATTTGCGGGAGCTCTTTTGCTGAGCAGAGACGTCTCGCTGGAGTACAACAGGCAGCAGGTGGTCAGAAGCCGGATGGGAGCGAAGCTGTTCGCCGCTATGGGCAATTCCGACATGATCAAGAGCACTGCGGGCGAAGATGTTTTGAGCAGAGAGCAGGCGGACTACCAGAAGGAGTGGGACGCGGGAGAAGAAACAATTGAAAAGCGGATGCTTTTGTCCGAGGGGATTGTGGTCGTCGCGGAAGCCTGCGCGTTTCTGGCGGCGATTGCGGCAGCAGGCGAACATGCCGGCAGCGCGGTTGCTATCCTGCTTCTGTTCCTCGTGATATCCCTGAATGGAATCGCCATGCGTCTGACATCCCAGCGCGGGCTCCTGCGCGATCTGGCAAGGGCAGGGGACGTCAAGGAATACCTTGCGCTGAACATGGACGGACGGGACGATGAAGCAGATGCCGAAACAGCCGTGGATCCGGACGGATATAAAAAACTCAGCGGAAACATCATCCTCGACAACGTCTGCTTCGGGTACGGACGGGATGACAATCCTGTTATCAGGGATTTTTCAATAAAGATCGACGCCGGCACCTGTGTTGGCATCACCGGAAACACAGGATCGGGGAAATCAACCCTTCTGAAACTCATCGCGGGACTGTATGAGCCGGACGAAGGCGAGATATATTTTGACAAGAAAAAGAGAAGCGAGATTCCTGCCAGAGTCCTGAACACCAGCATAGCCTTCGCGATGCAAAAGCCACAGCTGGTTCCAGGCAGCATACGTGACAACATCAGCATGTGGAATCCGCAGATCCCGGAGGAGAGCATCATCAGGGCTGCGAAAGACGCGTGCATCCATGAAGTCATCATGGACAGAGAAGCGGGATACGACAGCGAAGTAACCGAGAACGGATCCAACTTTTCCGGAGGCCAGAAGCAGCGCATCGAAATCGCCAGAGCGCTGGCAATAGATCCGTCGATAGTTCTGCTCGACGAAGTGACGAGCGGACTGGATAGAGAGACAGCGGAAAGAGTCATCAGGAACATCCAGAAACGCGGATGCACATGCCTGATCGCCTCATATCAGAAGAGCATAATCGACAGTTGCGATGAAGTCATTACGATTTGAAAAAGGAGAAATCTGCATGGCCGAAAGCGGCACTGCAGCATACAAGATCAGAGCCGGCTCGATGGACGTATTTCTGGTGCCGTACAAGGCGGAGCGCGCCGGCAGAAGAATTCTGATTCATGAGGCAAAAGCCGGCGAAACAGTTCCGGGATTCGAGTTCACGGACCGTGAGCATACGCGGTGGGTCTTTTCTTTCCGCGCGGCCGAAGAGCTGGAACTGACCGAAATCGAATGCGGCGTGACCAATGTCCTGAAAAAGAAATTCGCGGATCGGGCTGGCCTGGACAGGCTCGCGGAAGAGGGATTCGAATATTCCGTTATAGAAAAATACAACGAGCAGAAGATAAAAGAAGATCTGGACATCAGCCAGAAGGAAGAAGAAGCCGCAAAAGCCGCGGAGGAAAAGAAGCAGAC
>CADAHK010000039.1 GCA_902787725.1 uncultured Eubacteriales bacterium
AATAAACAGGAGGAACTCAAAATGACAAGAATCGCAATCAATGGTTTTGGAAGAATCGGCAGACTCGCATTCAGAAAAGTATTCGACGATCCGGAATGTGAAATAGTCGCCATCAATGATCTCACCAGCCCTGAAATGCTGGCGCACCTGCTCAAGTACGACAGCGTACAGGGCAAGTACGCAAATGATCATGAAGTAACAAGCGAAGAGGCTTCTCTCACCGTGGACGGAAAGACAATTCCTATTTACAGCGAAGCGGACGCCGCAAATCTCCCTTGGGGAAAGCTGGACGTAGACATTGTGCTGGAATGCACGGGCTTCTACACATCCAAGGAAAAGTCGCAGGCTCACATCGACGCGGGAGCAAAGAGGGTGCTGATCTCCGCGCCAGCGGGAAATGATTTGCCGACCATCGTTTACAGCGTAAATCACGAAACGCTTACCAGCGAGGACAAAATAGTTTCAGGAGCTTCCTGTACTACTAACTGCCTCGCTCCTATGGCCAAGGTTCTGGCAAACTACAGAGAAGTAAGAACCGGCTTCATGACTACCATCCACGCCTACACCGGCGATCAGATGCTCCTCGACGGACCGCACAAAAAAGGCGATCTCCGCCGCGCCAGAGCCGGAGCAATCAACATCGTTCCTAATTCAACAGGCGCCGCAAAGGCAATAGGTCTCGTTATTCCTGAACTCGACGGCAAGCTCATCGGATCGGCACAGAGAGTCCCTGTTCCATCAGGATCAATCACCATCCTCGACGCCACGCTTAAGGATGAAACCGATTCCGTATCAGTTGAGGGAATCAATGAAGCAATGAAAGCCGCAGCTTCAGAATCATTCGGATATACTGAGGAAGAACTGGTATCCAGCGACATCATCGGCATCAGCTACGGTTCCCTCTTCGACGCGACTCAGACCCTCGCCGAAAAATGCGGAACTCACATTTACGAAGTCCGTATCGTAGCCTGGTATGACAACGAAATGAGCTATGTCAACCAGCTTATCCGTACGATGAAGTACATGGGAACACTGGAGTAATTACATCATGAAGGCAACTAAAATCATCTGTACCCTGGGGCCGGCCAGTTCCGACCCTCAGGTCATGCAGGACATGCTGGCAGCCGGAATGAACATCGCCAGACTGAACTGTTCCCACGGCTCTCACGAGGAGCACAGGGCAAAACTGCAGACATTCCGCAGACTGTGCGAGGAATCAGGCGTTCCGGGCGCCGTACTTCTCGACACCAAAGGGCCGGAAATCCGGCTTGGAACTTTTGCTGAAGAACAGGTTCTTCTGGAAAAGGGACAGTCATTTGTGCTGCGCTCAGACGACTCTGAGCCAGGCACCGCAGAAGGCGTAGGCATCTCATACAAAGGCCTTGCCGCGCTGGTTTCTCCGGGAACCAGAATCCTTATCGACGACGGCAAGATACGCATGACAGCAGAAGAGGTCTGTGACGGAAACATAATTTGCCGTGTGAAGGACAGCGGTTATGTCAGCACTAAAAAAGGAGTGAACGTTCCGGACATTCATCTGGACATGCCATTCCTGTCTGAAAAAGATAAGAGCGATCTGCTCTTCGGCATAGAGCAGGACGTGGATTTTATCGCCGCTTCGTTTGTTCGCAGCGTTGACGATGTGCGTTTAATACGGGAGTTTCTCCATGAAAACGGCGGGGACGAAATAGACATCATATCAAAAATAGAGAACCCTGAAGGCATCCGTAATTTTGACGAGATTCTTGAATGCTCCGACGGCATAATGATCGCTCGGGGCGACATGGGTGTTGAGGTTGATTTCGCCACTCTGCCGGGTATTCAAAAGTCCTTCATAGATAAATGCAACCGCGCGGGCAAACCGGTCATCACGGCTACACAAATGCTCGAGTCAATGATTCACGAGCCTACGCCTACGAGAGCCGAGATTACAGATGTGGCAAACGCTGTCTTTGACGGCACCTCGGCAGTCATGCTTTCAGGAGAAAGCGCAGCGGGCAAATATCCCGCAAAGGCAGTCCAGGTCATGACTCACATCCTGAAGCAGGCGGAGGAGGATCTGCAGACTTTGCCAAGAAAACAGGTCATTGAGGAAATGTACTCTGAAACAATCAGGCAGGGAACCGCCGATCTGTCAACCGCCATCGGCCACGGCGCTTGCAAAATCGCCAACGATATCGGCGCCAGAGCTCTGGTTGCCATAACCCAGTCCGGATACACCGCGAAAATGATGGCGAGATTTCACCCTTCGCAGCTGATCATTGCCGCAACACCTTCAGAGAAGGCCTATCGGAAGCTTGCGCTGATCAGAAACGTTTATCCTGTAATAACAAAATCAGCCGGTGACTGGGACCAGCTGCTTGAAGATGCCGTGAAAGCCGCTCAGGACGTAGGTTTTCTTTCGGCGAACGATAGGATTGTAATCAGCGCCGGACTGCCTTTGAATCAGACCGGCAACACCAACATGATCAAAGTTGAGACGGTGTGCTGACATCACCATCCCATCAATGTCTTTACTCTATTCGTACTTTCCGGGTCCGTCAGCATCTCAAGAAGGCGAAACGCGACTTCGACAGCTGTTGACGGCCCGCAGGACGTAATTATGTTTTCATCAACGACAACCTGCTCTTCCGCCATGACTTCAGCCCCGAATTCCGCCAGCTGTTTCTGACGGTGTCCGCCGCTCATGGCATAGGTTGTCGCTTTTTTTCCTTCAAGTATTCCGCTGTTGCCCAGGGCCAGCGCGCCCACGCAGACACTCGCGATCGGCTTGCCCGCCTTGCGGAACGCGCGTATCAGTCCCACTGTATCCTGTCTGTAGGCCTCATCATAATAGCCGTACTCTTCAAATCCTCCAGGAATTGCAAGCGCGTCATAATCATCAGCGCACACGCTCACAGGGCAGCACACCCCCGCTCCTCTTCTCCAGAGCACGCGGTCCACTGTAATCGGCACATCAAATGTACTCCTCACCTCGCGGGAGTAACCTGCGGTATCATATTCAATATCCAGTCCGCCTTCCAGCTTCGCCCAGCCAAGCACATCCGCAAACGCGCTGAACTCAAGCATTTCGAAACCGCTTAGCGCAAGTATGAGAACCTTCATGACAATACTATCCGCTCGCCGTTAATCCATGTTTCCAATGTCTTCAATTACCTGTCCTATGTCACTATCAATAGAGATGGCCTGCTCCTGTATCTCTTCAGGAAACATCGTCTCTCCATAGTTCACGCACGCGTAGGTCGCGTCGGGATTTTTTGCAGTCATCTGCCAGAACGGGAACTTTATTATGCCCGGGGTATTGTAGCCGACTCCCAGCTCCAGATACAGAATCCTCCCCTTTCTCGTCCTGAGAAACTGATTGTACCGTTCTGCCGCCCTGTCCCATCCTTCGTCTTCAACGAACTTGTCATCTGAACGAAGATTCATGGTAAGAGGCTTGCCGCAGTTCGGGCATTTAGGAATCAGTTCGCTTGGAATCCTCATGTCGGACTGCCGCTCCACCATGCTCCGCACCATTTCTTCATTATCGTAGGTGACGGGTGTGCACGGCTCGCTGCACTGAAAGAGCCCGTAATCACCCTGAGTGTAGAACAGCCGCTCCTTATCGAAGCCTGCTTTCTGGAAGCAGTGATCCACATTCGTTGTGATCACAAAGTAGTCTTTGTCTTTTACAAGCTCAAGCAGATTCTCATACACAGGCTTCGGAGCGTCCATGTATCTGTTGATGTAGATGTAACGCGACCAGTAGGCCCACATTTCCTCCGGTGTTTCGTACTGATAAAAGCCTCCGGAATACATGTCATTGAAGCCGTACTTTTCTCCAAAGTCGGAGAAATACTTTTCGAACCGCTCTCCGCTGTACGTAAAACCGGCGGACGTTGACAGACCGGCTCCTGCGCCGATTACTATCGCGTCCGCTTCATCGATTGCCTTTTTCAGCCTTTGTATATTATCCGAGTAACTCCCGGTAGATTGCGTCATCAATATCCTTCCAGACATTGAATACCACCTCAATTTCACTGTTGTTTTCCCTGCGGTAATCCCGCACCGTCTTCACCGCGATCTCTGCCGCTCTTCTGTTAGGAAAATGGAATTCTCCTGTTGAAATGCAGCAGAAGGCTATGCTTTTAACGCCGTTCTCATCTGCAAGCGACAGACACGACCTGTAGCATGACGCCAGCAGTTCTTCATCTTCTTCTGTCAGCTCGCCCATTATAATCGGGCCGACTGTATGTATGACATGCTTGCACGGCAGGTTGAATCCAGGAGTGATCTTAGCCTGCCCCGTCGGTTCCTCGTGCCCCTGCCTTTGCATTATCTGCGCGCACGCGTTTCTTAGCTGCACCCCCGCGTAGGTATGGATGGCGTTGTCAATGCAACCGTGACACGGAACATAGCAGCCTGTCATGCCTGAATTGGCAGCGTTTACGATAGCGTCGCACCTGAGCGTAGTGATATCTCCCTGCCAGACATAGATTCCGTCCTCAAGAGGCTCAAGCTCCGACAGGTCCGTGATTCCCTTTTCCCGGGCCGTTTCAGCAAGATACTCATCCTGAACCTGCAGAAACTCTTCGCCGATCTGCCCCGGGCGCCTGACATTCATAAGCCCGCGCAAAAGCCTCCTCTGGCCCTGTACGTCAGAAGGCGTTTCGATTTCACTGTACTGAGGTTCTTCCGCGAGAAGTCTATTGATAAGATACTGTCTTCTCTCAGTCTGGTTCATCTGATATCTCCTGTTCATTAACAACCCTTGTATTCCACACACAGCATTGTAAGATCGTCGAACTGCTCGTTGTCTCCGACGAAATCATCCACGGCCTCAGTAATGTTTTCAAGCACCTCCTTAGGAGAAATATCGCTTGACTCATCGGCAGAAGCAAGGATGCGGTCTGTGCCGAAAAGCTCACCCTCCGCGGACGTCGCCTCCGTCAGGCCGTCCGTATAAAGCAGCAGTTTTGACCCCGGCTCAAGCTGCAGTTCATACTCTTTGTATTCCATGCCTTCCATTCCGCCCAGGACAAATCCATGTTTATCCTTGATTAATTCAGCCTGCCCGTCCGGATGAATTATTATCGGATACTCATGGCCGGCATTTGCCGCAATAATCTTTCCTGTCGAGATTTCCAGAACCCCGATCCAGACGGTTACGAACATTCCTTCGCTGTTATGCCGCAGGATCACTTCGTTTCCCTCACGCAGGACCTGCTCCGGGGAACCCGATTCCATGATGCGGTTGTCCAGCATGAATTTTGACATCATCATGAACAGTGCGGCAGGAACGCCTTTGCCCGCGACGTCTGCAATCATGAGGGCCAGATGGTCCTCATCCATCAGGAAATAGTCATAGAAATCACCGCCGACTTCCTTCGCCGGATTCATCACGGCATGCAGGTCGAACTCTGTGCGCTCAGGAAATGCAGGGAACGTGCTCGGAAGCATGTCTGTCTGGATTTTTGCTGCCAGTCCCAGTTCTGTGCTGATTCTTTCCTTTTCTGAAGTTACCCTGGTCAGGTTTTCAACATATCTTACGAGACTTTCCTCCATGTCTGCCATGGTCAGATTTAGTTCTTCAATTTCATCTCCGGTTCGAATCTGCAGCCGCGCGAAGTGGTCAGAAACCACGCTTTCATCCTTCTCCCTGTCTTCGGCATAGCTGCGCGCTGCATTTGCCATCTGATTTATTGGATTCACCATGGTTCTGCGGATCAGCCGTACTGCGACGATACCTGCAAGCAATGTCACAGCGAATAGCAGGATATTGTACTGCACCAGGAAGATCCAACTGAGTCGGTATACTAATGACAGAGTTTCGTCCAGGCATACCATTACGACATATCGGTCAGTCTTAAAAAGCGTTGCTCCGCCGGTACAACGGAGACCGTATTTTTCATTATAAGTAAGTGTGGCGTGTGCCGTCTTGTTTTCCGAATCGAATCTGGAGAACAGAATGCTGCTGCTGTCCCCATTAACCAGCGCGTCCATCACTCTGTCATCATAGGTATCCCATGTTCCGGGATGGCAGAAGGTTTTTTTCTGATCGGAATCCACCAGATAAATCATCCGGTCCTTGGAGACATCGAGCGCAACAATGAACGCGTTTTTTAGGTCTATCCTCTCCTTCTCTTCCAGCAGGTCCATCTGGATTTCGTAAAAATCGTCATCCATTATTCCATCAAAGCGGCTCTGATACTCCTTTCCCGTTCCATCGCCCCTTTCCTCCTCAGGAATGCTGTCGTAGATTGCCAGAATCTCCTCTGCCTTTGCGCGGGTCTGCTCCGGATCAAGAAGCAGCGTCTCCGCCTGAGCGAATTTGGCTGAATGAACACAGTAACTGTGCAGAGTGCCGTCCAGATACAACAAAAACCCCGCGGCGAGAATCACCACGCCGAGAGCAAAGAACAGAGCCTGAATACCAAGGAATGATCTGGTTGTAAGGGAGTGACGTTTCCTCTCCCCGGGAGTCATCTCCCGTACAGATTTCTTTTTTTTCATCAGCTTTTCCTTATAATCATGTGTTTACTGAATTTGATATGACTCTTGCGGGCACGCCTCCCACAACAGTATCTGCGGGAACATCTTTAGTCACAACAGCGCCGGCCGCGACTACAGAATTGTCGCCAATGGTTACACCTGGCAGGATCGTCGCGTTGGCGCCGACCCAAACCCTTTTACCAATATGAATCGGTGCCGGATGAAGCTGCTGCCTTTTTTCGGGATCCATGTCGTGATTCAGAGTCGCCAGCACTACTCCGTGACCTATGAGCGCGCCGTCATCGATGTAGATTCCGCCCTGGTCCTGAAACTTGCAGTCCGCGTTGATAAACACCTGGTTCCCGATGTGGATGTTCTTTCCGAAGTCAGTATAAAACGGCGGGAACAAACCGAAGTTCTCCCCTACCGGCTCTCCGATAAGCTCAGAGAACAGTTCAGCCAGCTCATCAGGCTCATGATAATTTGAATTGATGTCCAGCGTAATCTTTCTGGCCTGGCGGCTGTAAAAGCGCATCTGTTCAATTACAGCCCAATCCTCGCCGATTGTGTCTCCATTATTGAAATGTCTCAGTAACTCTTTCAGTTCCATTTATACTCCTGCCTGTCTTATTTTAGCCAATCTTTTCAACAAAATCAGTCATTACGTCAGATATCTTTATCTGCTGAGGGCAAACCTGTTCGCAGCTTCCGCAGTGCAGGCACGCCGCAGGGCGTTTGTCCTCCGGAATCGCAGCAAGCGCCATCGGAGCGATGAATCCAAACAGTCCTGCCTTTGTAGTAAGAACATGCTCGTTATACATTTCGATAAGATGCGGAATATCCAAACCCTGAGGGCAGTGATCCGTGCAGTAATGACATGCGGTGCACGGAACGGACTTCTCACCGGCAAGTGCTTCGGCCACCTTGAGCAGCTCCTTCATTTCGTTATCATCCAGAGGCTTTTCCTCTTCGAACGTAGCGATATTAGCGTGCAGCTGAGCTTCATCGGACATTCCCGATAGTATCACCTTGACTTCAGGAATGGTCTGCAGGAACCGGAAAGCCCAAGCCGGTACCTCCTCCTGCGGACGAAGTTCCTTCAGCGCCTGTTCCTGTTCTTCGTTCAGCTTCGCCAGCTTGCCGCCTCTGAGCGGCTCCATGACCCATACCGGAATATTGTACTCAGCCAGCAGTTCGACCTTCTCCCTGCCGTGCTGGAAGGTCCAGTCAAGGTAGTTCAGCTGCAGCTGGCAGAATTCCATCTCATCGCCGTACGCTTCAAGAAACTGTTTCATGACAGGCAGCTCGCCGTGGCAGGAAAAGCCGAAATGCCTGATTCTGCCTGCCTTCTTCTGCTCAAGCAGATAATCCATAATGCCGTACTGAGGATCAAGATACTGCTCGATGTTCATCTCGCAGACGTTGTGTAGAAGATAAAAGTCAAAGTACTCCAGTCCGGTCCTTTCCATCTGGGTCTTGAATATTTCCTTTACCTTCGGCATGTTCGCCAGATCGTAACCCGGGAACTTGTCAGCAAAGAAATAGCTGTCTCTCGGGTATCTGCCCAGAGCCTCTGCCATGACCGACTCGGAGTGCTCCCCATGGTATCCCCAGGCTGTATCGTAATAATTGACGCCGTGCTCCATGGCATAGTCCACCATGCGCCGCGTCTGATCAACATCCACCTTCGCGTCATCTCCGTCTATAACAGGGAGGCGCATTGCGCCAAATCCCAGCTGCGATAATTTAAGTCCTTTGGATTCCCTGTAAATCATTGTCTGTCTCCTTAGTTAAACAATACTGCAATCCTTTAATATTATACACCATACAGGCGAATTTGATTTTTAGTTTTCATATGACTATAATCAACGTATCTATAATATCAGAAAATTCAAACGTGTAATCACATGGAATAATATAATTCAAATGATTTCGAAATCCCGACATTACTTTTATCAAGATAATATCTCGGCCATCTTTCTGACTACAGCAATGGCAATGATTTTTACCGAAGCAACGGGCGTAATCGCCGTCCTCATCGACGGTATCATCGCCAGCCAGTTTCTTGGCGAGGAACTCTATGCGGGCATGTCACTGCTTCGGCCTTTCACCCGCATCATTCTGGTATTGGCCGGATTCTTCGCCGGCGGATGTGCCGCTGTCTGCTCCAGACTTATAACCCAGGGTAAACGGCGTGACGCCAACGGAGTATTCAATCTCGCAGTCCTTCTGGCGCTTGCCGGAGCTGCTGTTCTGATTCTCTTCTGCCTCATTTTTCCTGAGACGACACTGCGCCTCTGCGGCGTTCCTCTTAGCAAATCTCCCGAACTGGTCCCATACATGTATGAATACCTGCACGGATATCTCTTTGGGGTCGTTCCCCTGCTGCTGATTCAGGTCACCGCGCCTATTCTGGTTATGGACGGAGGCAGAAGAATCTTTTTTATTTCAACAATTGTTCTGTGCGTATGCGATATCGCCGGGGATCTTCTCAATGTTTTCGTATATCACGGTGGTGCCTTTGGCATCGGCGTTGCCACGTCCGTTGGATTCATCATCCAGATGCTGATTATCGTCATCGCCTTTTTCATCAGAAGAGGATACTTTCATCCTTCATTCATCGGGCTTGACCCTACATACCTTAATTCCCTGCTCCGTTTAGGCTTGCCGGACTATATAAAAAGGCTGGGCGGAACGCTGCGGGAAGTGCTCCTCAATTATATCAACATCGTTATTGCCGTCAGCTTCGTCGCAGTAACAGTCAGGGGAATACAGGGCGATCTGGCCATGCTTATGTTCTGCATTCCATCGGGCATGGGCAGAGCACTGGGAATCATAAACGGCGTTTACTACAGAGCAAAAGACAGAAGGGCGCTGGAGCGACTTTATGCTTACGGTCTTAAGCTGAGTATCGGAGTGTCCATTATCATGGGCATACTGATCTTCGTCATAGCGCCGCTGCTGACCCGGCTCTACACGCATAACCCCGAATTCATAGGCCTGACCATCTTCTCCATTCGATGGATGGCTGTGGGGCTCATGTTTGACACCAGCATTGTGCTGCACCAGGGCTACCTGCAAAGCACAGGAAGCGGAAAGG
>CADAHK010000040.1 GCA_902787725.1 uncultured Eubacteriales bacterium
TTCAGATCCTTTCCAGAAGAACGAAGAACAATCCGGTACTGATCGGTGAACCTGGCGTAGGTAAAACAGCCGTTGTCGAAGGATTGGCCCAGAGAATTTTGAACGGAGACGTTCCGGAAGGACTGAAGGATAAGACCATATTCGCACTGGACATGGGTTCTCTTATTGCGGGCGCGAAGTTCAGAGGCGAGTTTGAGGAGAGACTGAAAGCTGTCCTCAATGAAATTGAGAAATCCGATGGCAGAATCCTGCTGTTCATCGACGAACTGCACAATATCGTCGGAGCCGGCAAGTCGGAAGGCGCCATGGATGCAGGCAATCTGCTCAAGCCGAAACTCGCCAGAGGCGAACTCCATTGCATCGGCGCGACCACCCTCGATGAGTACCGCAAGTACATCGAGAAGGACGCTGCCTTGGAGAGAAGATTCCAGAAGGTCATGGTGGATCAGCCAACCGTAGAGGATACCATTTCCATTCTCCGTGGATTGAAGGAGAGATTTGAAATACATCACGGCGTCAGGATCACAGACAGCGCGCTGATCGCGTGCGCGACCCTTTCGGACCGTTACATCACAGACCGTTTCCTGCCGGATAAGGCCATCGACCTGATGGATGAAGCGGCGGCAAGAATCAGAACCGAAATAGACAGCATGCCTGAAGAGCTCGACCAGATTTCACGTAAGATCATGCAGCTCGAAATAGAAAAGCAGGCTCTGGGCAAGGAGACTGACAAGGCGTCAAAGAACAGGCTCGAAGCGCTTGAAGCTGAGCTGGCCGAACTGAAGGATCAGGACAACGCTCTGCGCGCTCAGTGGGAAAATGAAAAGAACGCGATCGCTGAGGTCAAGGAGGCCAAGCAGCAGCTTGACGATCTGCGCCACGAAATAGAGGAAGCGGAGAGAAGATACGATCTGGAGAAACTGGCAGAGCTCAAGTACGGCAAGCTTCCTGAACTTGAGAAGAAGCTGGAGGAGGAGAAGGCAAAGGCGGAAAAAGCCGAAGAAGCCCGCATCCTCAAGGAAGAAGTAGGCGAAGAGGAAATAGCCGAGGTCATCTCAGGATGGACCGGAATCCCTGTCGCAAAGCTCGTCGAGACCGAGAGAGAAAAACTGCTGAAGCTTCCTGAAATACTTCATCAGAGAGTAATCGGCCAGGACGAGGGAGTGCAGTCCGTAGCGGAGGCCGTGCTTAGAGCCCGCGCGGGTCTGAAGGACGCGAAGAGACCTATCGGATCATTCATCTTCCTTGGTCCTACAGGCGTCGGCAAGACCGAGCTTGCGAAAGCTCTGTCCGAGGCGCTGTTCGACTCAGAGAGGAACATGGTCAGAATAGACATGTCCGAGTACATGGAGAAGCATTCAGTATCGAGACTGGTAGGAGCTCCTCCGGGATATGTTGGATACGACGAAGGCGGGCAGCTTACTGAAGCCGTAAGGCGTAAACCATACAGTGTAATACTGTTCGATGAAATCGAAAAAGCGCATCCGGATGTCTTCAACATTCTGCTGCAGCTTCTGGACGACGGACGGCTGACAGACAACCAGGGCAGGACTGTCGACTTTAAGAACACAATTGTCATAATGACTTCCAATATCGGAAGCAGCATGCTGATCGACGGCATCCGCAGCGACGGAACTGTTGATCCTGAGGTCAAGGAAAAGGTCGAGAACGAGATGAAGAAGCACTTCAGACCTGAGTTCCTGAACAGAATAGATGACATCGTCGTGTTCTCACCGCTTACCATGGATCAGATTATCAAAATTATTGATCTGGGACTCAAGGATATTGAGGCGAGACTTCAGGAGCGTGAAATCACTCTGGAGCTTACGGATGCGGCCAAGAAGTTCATTGCGGACAGCTCTTACGACGCGGCGTACGGCGCGCGTCCGGTCAAGAGATTCCTGCAGAAGAACATCGAAACAGAGCTCGCGGGCGAGCTGATTCGCGGCACCATATCCGATGGTGACAATGTCGTAATCGACAGCGATGGACAGAAACTGACATTCAGTCCTGAAAGAGCTTAAGATTTTCCGGACTTCCGTGGAACCTGCGGCGGTACCAGTTGATAAGGAACGTCAGTATATAGTCGTAGAGAACCAGCATGACTATGCCGGCGACGATCAGTCCGCCGACAGGCCAGTCAGGCATGTGGATGCCGGCTGTGAGAACTGACTTGAAGAACAAAAGTCCAATACAGACAATAGCGGCGAAGTAGATGACCTTCATGGTCATCTGCAGAACGCCGCTTTTTATTTTCTCAATATAGAATTTAAGTACTGCGTAGTAGCCGAAGCAGAAAATGTACGGAATGAGGGCAACCTTGTTTGGGACGAGTATCAGTCCCAGAAGGCTGGCAGCCGCGAATACCGAAAGACCTCCGGCGACTCCCGCTTCGATAACCATCACGGCAGTAAAAAGAGAGCTGATCAGAAACAGAGTCAGCTCGATTCCCGGCACGAAGGACGCGCCGAACATAAATATGACAGCGAGGGCGGTACAGATGCCGCCCAGCGCGATTTTTCCTGTTTTTGTTTTTGGAACCATTAGATACAGTCGCAGCAGCAGTCTGCGCAGATGTAGCACTGAAGCGCCTGGCAGCACATATCGTCATTGCCCATGGAGTTGTATCCGTGGCCCTGGGCCTGATTCTGGTAAGCCTGACCCTGGTTGACTATGCTTGCGTAATGGCGTCTGTACTCCTGATTGTCCGGATCCATCCTGCACGCAGTCTGAAGATTGTTCACTGCCTGATCGTACCAGCCCTTGCGTGATGAAAGCACGCCCTTGAGGAAGTACCATTCAGCAGGTCTCGGCGTAATCTTGTTGAGAGCCGCTTCCGCTGAATCCAGCCTGCCCATGTCGATGTCGCGGCGGATCTGCATGAAGTCATCTCTTCTTGCTTCCTCGTAGGAATAGCTGCTCTCATTGGCTGAAGCGTATCCGCCGGCTGAGGCGTAGCCGCCTGAACCGTAACCGCCGGAGCCATAGCCGCCGGAGCTGGTTGTATTGAAGCCCTTCATGAGCATGTCATAGGCTTCGTTGATCTCCTGCATCTTCTCCTCCGCCAGATCGGACAGAGGGTTGTCCGCGTACTTGTCCGGGTGATACTTCTTGACCAGTTCCTTGTAGGCCGCCTTGATTTCTTCTTCAGTGGCGCCTTCTTTTACCCCTAATACTTCATATGGATTCATCCGATTCTCCTTCGTTTTTATTCTTGTTTAAAATCTCTTCGGTCTTTCGGTTCATGCCGAAGAAGATTACATTGTCTATTATACCGCGATTCTTTTTTATATCAAGTAATCCTGTTTGCTCGCTCAGCACCGCCAGGTAGTGGTACAGATTGAAATCCAGATTATCCCGAATCCTTTCGCGGAATTCCTGCGGAGTCTCACTGTCTTTGTATTCGAATCTGTAGAGCAGCGGGTTGTAGGCTCCGCTCTCGATGTTCTCCTCTATGTCGTCGGCCGCGTCGATCAGGTATATCCACTTGCCCATATGATAGCCTATCCGCGCAAAGGTTTCGTGAAGTTCCTGCGAATCCGCGTACAGTTTTTTCGCCCCCTCGCGAAAGATGACTTCCATTATCTTTGAGAAGGACTCCGCAGCCTCGTCGAGGTTCGCGCAGTGGGCCGCCTCAAGTCCGTTGAGCCTGGCAAGATTGATTTCAATTCCGTCGCAAAGGTCAGGGTACTTCTTCTGCAACCTGGTGTGGAGTCTCCGGAGGAGACGCGAGGCTGCTTTTGCAGAAACCTTGCCTTCATCATTGACATCGTCGAGCATCTTGTACCACGCCAGAACCAGCATGACGTCGCCCGCGTACTCGATCGCCTCGTTGCGGATTATGGTCTTGTTCTTTATGTGGTGAAGAACACAGTGCTCCTGAACGGGAGCATCCGGTTCATCGTCGACGCAAGCCAGCAGAAGCGCCAGAAAAGCCGCATCATAACTGAGCGCCATACGCGGCAGCTGACCGTACTCCTTGCCGATGTACTTGCACACGCCGCAGTAGTAGCCCATGTAGATCTCGTATTCGCGGACCTTCAGATCCGGCTTGAAAATCTGAACATAACCTAGCATAGGTCTATATTAACACAGTGTTCATTGATTATGAACGGGGGATTTGATAAGATGTTGCTGCAATGAAGAGAATAACTGAAGCGGACAAGTTGATAGAGATGCTTGAGGCGGCGGGCTTCGAGGCGTACTACGTGGGAGGCTGCGTCCGTGATTTTCTGCGCGGGCAGTCAAGGGCTGCAGAGTCCGTACCCGCGGATATTGATGTGACCACGAGCGCCACGCCTGATGAGATGAAGGAGGTCTTCGCCGGGCTGAAGTACTTCGAGACGGGCATCAAGCACGGAACGCTGACGGTGCTTGCGCCGGCTGACGGGCGCGAGGCTGACGGCAATGAGGCTGACGGCCGGAAGTACATGCCGGTTGAGATAACGACCTTCAGGACGGACGGCGAGTACAAGGACAACAGGCACCCGGACGAAGTCAGGTTCGTAAGAAATCTTGAGGAGGATCTGGCGCGGCGCGACTTCACGATCAATGCAATGGCCATGGACATGAGGGGGAATCTCATCGACGTGTTCGGCGGAGGAGCCGACCTTGAAGCGGGACTCATCCGCGCGGTGGGAGATCCGGACAGACGTTTTCAGGAGGATGCTCTTCGCATTCTTAGGGCCATGAGGTTCGCGGCTGTGCTGAGCTGCGGAGGCGAAGACGACAGAGGATTTGAAGACGGCAGAGGATTTGAAATCGAATCGGAGACTGAGACTGCGATGTTCAGAAACAAAGAGCTTCTCGGCAACATCTCCGCTGAGAGAATATACGCTGAGCTCAAGAAACTGCTGACAGGACCTCACGGCGGCGATGTCGTCAGAAAGTACGTGGACATTATCGGAGTTTTCATTCCGGAGCTTCTGGCCATGAAGGGCTTCGAGCAGCACAATCCTTACCACAGATACGATGTTCTCGAGCACTGCGTCAGGGCCATGGAGGCGGTGGAAGGTTCGGGATTCGCTGAGGATTACCAGATGAAGCTGGCGGCGCTTCTGCACGACGTTGGCAAACCGCAGAAATTCTTTATCGATGAGAACGGCATCGGCCACATGTACGGCCACGCCGCGGCGGGCGAGGAGATGGTGAGGAACATTCTGAACAGAAAGAAATGGATGAACAGGTATACTCCTGAGATGCTTCTGGAAATACTGCGCATAAAGCGCGCAGACAATCTGGCCACCGGCAACATGAGCGAGGAGCTGGCCGAGAAGTTCGACAGGATTGAAGACGAGATCCGCGCAATCGTCGAGGAGCAGCAGTGCTTCAGCCTGAAGGACCTGGCTCTTGACGGACGAGATATCATAGACCTTTGCAAAGGCAGGGGCGGCGCCCCTGAGGGGCGCGAAATCGGTCAGACGCTGCAGAAACTCCTTGACGAGGTTATAGACGGCGATCTGCCGAATGAAAAAGAAGCCCTGACGGCGCGGGCCGCAGAGCTTCTGGGAATATAGTTTAGATTCCGATTTTGAGGAGTTCGATGAACTGACGCGCGGTTCTCGGGCTCCTTCCGTTTCTTCTTATGGCAAAAGCTTCAGCCTTTGTCATCAGTTCATCCTCAGTTATTTCATCTTCGCCGTTTCCGATGGCCACACCGTATTCATCGGCAAGGGAACGCACAATCGAGAGGTACTCATCTTTGCCCGGCTTGCTGAAGGTGATGGTCAGGCCGAAGCGCGCTGCGAGACTCATGGTCTCCTGCATGGTATCGTTGAGGTGCAGATCGTCATCGAATCCGGCGGTACCGACGCGGTCAGCTGCAGATTCGCGTACGAGGTGACGCCTGTTGCTTGTGGCGTATATCACGGCGTTGTCGCCGCAGCCGGTGATGCTTCCCTCAAGAGTTGCCTTAAGGGCCGCAAAGTTATCGTCGTTTCCGGCGAAGCTCAGGTCATCGATGAATATGATGAACTTGAGCGGATTCGAAGCGATTTCCTCCATGACGGAAGGAATCTGGAAGAGCTGGTTCTTCTTCAGCTCTATCATGCGCAGGCCATTGTCCGCGTAGGCCGCCGCGACGGCCTTGATCGTGGTGCTTTTGCCTGTGCCCATGTCGCCGTAGAGGAGAATGTTGCTGGCACCGCTGCCGTCTAGAAGCGCTTCGGTGTTGCGGATGACCAGATTGCGCTCGCGCTCGTATTCAAATAGCTGGTCGAGGCGCTGGTAGTCCGGATGGGCCACAGGAACTATCTGCCCGTCTTCGACGCGGAAGAACTTGTACTTGGCGTAAATTCCGTAGCCGGTGCTGGATATGTCGGCCAGCTTGGCCGTGAAGTCCTTTATGAGATTGAGTTCCTCTGTCTTCCACTTGGGAAGAGAGATGCCGCGTCCGCCCGATGAATCGGAATCGAGCACCATCTGGCGGATTTCAGCTGAAGGAATCTGGCCGATTTCGTTCAGAAGGTTCAGCTCGTTCTTTACAGCGGCCGCTATTTCAGGGTCGATTTTCTTTCCCGCCGCGACTGCTTTTACATAGAAATTGTCATCGTCGAGAACCTGTCTTCGGATGTATTCTGAGAGATTCGCTCCTTCGGGATACAGAGTCGATATGAAATCACTGTACGCTGCGATGGTGTTTTCATCAAGCAGCTTCCTGAGGGAAACTACGGCAGGGTCCTCCTTGACCTGTCTGAAGACCGCGAGAGAATCTATTTTTGATCTGAGTTCGTTGTATATGCTCATCTGCACATCTCCTTATGTGATTTAAGGTCAGTCTGTATGGATAGATTATACAACATAAGCGGAAAAACTTTTTAAAAACTTTTTTGCCCAAAACGGTTGACACCTCACTTGCTGTGCGGTACTATACTTAACGTATTACTGGTTTAATTGACTAAAGCAACCTAAATCAGTCTAGTAGCATAACATCTATCTTCTTGGAGAGGGACCCTTGAGGGGTCTCTTTTCATTTGCGTTGTGTTATAATACGCTCATGAGACTGAATAAATACATTGCGGCAGCCGGGGTCTGCTCCCGGAGAAAAGCAGATGAGCTGATCGCGAACGGAAATGTAAAAGTGAATGGCAAAGTCGTCCGGGAGATGGGAACGAACGTAGAGGAAGGGGACAGTGTCTCCGTCAACGGGACGCTTATTGAGGCGAACGAGTCAAAGGTCTACGTGGTGGTAAACAAACCGCCGGGATTCGTCACGTCCATGAGCGACGACAAGGATCGTCCGACTGTGGCGCAGCTCGTGGCGGACATCCCTGAAAGGCTTTTCCCGGTAGGCCGCCTGGATTACAATACGACGGGTCTGCTCATAATGACCAACGACGGCGATCTGACCTATACGCTCACACACCCTAAGCATGAGGTGAGCAAGACGTACGTGGCCACTGTCGCGGGCGTGCTGTCAAATGTCAGACTCGCGAAACTGCGCAAGGGCGTCGATATCGGGGGATTTGTCACTTCTCCCGCCCAGGTGCGTGTGCTGAAGCAGAACCCTCGGTCCGCCGTAGTGGAGATTTCCATACATGAAGGAAAGAACCGTCAGGTCCGTAAGATGTTCGCGGCCGTTGGAAACAAGGTGCAGAGCCTTGAGCGCACGGCCATCGGGGACATAAGACTCGGCAGGCTGCTGCAGGGGCACTACAGAAAACTCACCCGGGCCGAAGTCGAGTATCTCAAGAGTCTGTAGAATAACTCAAAAAATGAAAAAGAAAAAGCGCCTTGCGGCGCTTTGACTTTTTATGCGATTATTTTCTCTTCATTTCCTTAGGAGTTACGCAAGTTCCGGAAGCTCTTGCAACTACGATTGGCTCTTCCAGGAAATCAGCAGCTGAGTCGAAACGATGACCTTTCTTGCTTCAAATACCATGTGTCTTGAAGTGTTTCCGATCTTGTCGATTTCGCCGTAGGCTTCGATGTAGTCACCGGCATAAGTAGGTGCCAGGAATTCTACGTTGTCATATGCGCAGAAGAGACCCTCGTCTCCGTCCAGCTTGATGAGCAGTTCAGTAGCAACGTCGCCGAAGAGGTGAACCATGTGAGCTCCGTCAACCAGTTCTCCGCCGTAGTGAGCATCCTTTGCAGACATTCTGAGTCTCAGTGTTGAAGTAATCTTTTCCATCTTGAATCTCCTTTTCATTTTATTTTCAATTAATTAAAGACTGCATTAATCGTACCATATATCTATTGCAAAACCAATGCCAAGCGTTTATCATATGAATCAGAAGAAAATGAACCGAAAACGGTTCAGGAGGTTGCCATGAATTCATACGGATTGGAACGTTCTCTGACTCCGCGCTGGACACTCGCGCCATCAGCGTGGGAGCTCGACAACAGCCGTGAACTTAGGGAAGGCGAGATAAGAATCGCCCTTGAAAGAGTGCACGTTGAAGGAACGAGCTTCAGACAGATCTGCCAGGAGGCGGGTAACGACGAGGAACGTATAAAAGAAAAGATAAATGATATAGTGATCAGGAGAGGCAAGCTGCATAATCCGATAACGGATACAGGCGGGCTTCTGTGCGGCGTAATCGAGGAAATCGACCGCAGCTATGAGAATACCAGGGGCTTCAAGCCCGGCGACAAGGTAATCTGCAACGCGTCTCTGGCAGGCCTGCCCATGTACATTGACAGGATAACCAACATAGACAAGGTCTATTCCCAGTTCGACGCGGAGGGGTACGCCATATGCCTTCCGGGCATGCCTGTAAACAAGAGGCCGGATGACATACCCGTGGATCTGCTCCTGTTCGCTTTCAATGAGTCGGGGACCATATACACTGTGTCCAACGACGCCAGGGACAAGAAGCGCATAGCAGTTCTGGCCAACAACAACCTCATGGCCATGGTCTACGGATATACCATAAGGAAGGCGGCGGGACCGGATGCTGAGGTCTACTGCATCCTTGACAGAAATACGCCTGTGTCAGCGGAAGGTCCGAAGGTCGAGGAGTTCAAGAAGAAGGTGTTTACCGACGTTCATTATGTGAATGTAATGAGGCCGGTCGAATGCCTGAAGCAGTTCGCGGACAAGCCTCCTGTGGACATGATGGTAAACTGCGCCGACATACCGGGGGCCGAAACCATAAGCGTCATGGCCACAAGATCCGGAGGAACCGTCATATTCGCGAACTTCATAAGCAACTACAACATCGCGCTGTATGTGACGGAGGCGACGTCAAAAGACCTGAACATAAAGTGCGCCGACGGATACCTGGACAGATACGCGGAGTTTGATTTTGAGATAGTCAGAGAGATAGCTCCGTACCTTGAAGGAAGCCTTGTGCCAAGGGAAAAGACAAAGATGGGTCACAGGTCCGAGGTGGACAGGGAGATACTGGAACAGTACAATCAGCACAACCTTGAGGAGGCGGAGGACTTCATCGCGACGAGCCCGAAGATGCGCAACGTTCTGGATGAAATAATGAGCGTATCAAAGTACGACTGCAATGTTCTCATCACAGGACCTACAGGAGTTGGTAAGGAAAAGATCGCGAACATAATACAGAAGAACAGCCGCCGCAACATGCAGCCATTCATCAAGATCAACTGCGCGTCGATTTCGCCGAATCTGCTTGAATCAGAGTTCTTCGGATACGAGAAGGGAGCCTTCACGGGAGCCGATTCAAAGGGCAAAATCGGATACTTTGAAGCGGCGGACAACGGCATAATATTCCTGGATGAAGTGGGCGAGCTGCCGCTGGACATGCAGGCCAAGCTTCTGCGCGTAATACAGGACGGCGAGTTCCTGAAGGTTGGCGGCACGAAGCCTGTAAAGACCGATGTCAGGATCATCTCAGCGACAAACAAGAATCTGGAGGAGCTGGTTGAAGCAAGGGACTTCAGAAGAGACCTGTACTACAGACTCAACGTGTTCCCTGTTCAGGTGCCGGCTCTCGATGAGCGTAAAGAGGACATACCGCATCTGGCTGACAGCTTCGTGAGAAAGTACAACGAAAAGTTCGGCATGAACAAGTACATAGACGATGAAGCCAAGGAGAGGCTGGCTGCTCACCGCTGGCCGGGAAACATCAGAGAACTGGAGAATGTGATCCAGAGGCTGCTTATCGCCAGTGACAATGACGCCATAACGGTCCTTGACGTCGTCAAGGAGCTTGACGAAGGCCTTATGCGCGGCGTGGACTTCAACAAGCCGTCTGAGCAGGACGGGGAAGAAGTAATAGATCTGACGAAGATGGTTGAGGCCTTTGAGACGAACATAATCAGGGAGGCCTGTGAAAAGTACGGATCGACAAGAAAAGCAGCGAAAGCAATAGGAATATCCCAGACTCAGCTCGTCAGAAAAAAGAATAAATATGGTCTTTAAGGAGGCCTGAAATCTGAGTATTTTGCAAAGGCAATAGAACGCGAACCGAAAATGGTTCGCGTTTTTGGCTTTTTGAACACAAATCAGTTCGAATCGTTGACAGTTTATGGAAAAGGGATTGACAAAAATGCCACAAAGTCTTTGTATATGGGGATTCTTGTCCGGAATACCGAAAATATTAGACTTGGCATGCATATTGCTAATTATTTAACGTAAGTTAAAACTGCCTTTGCAAGAAGGCGAGCCTTGGCAAAGGCTGCAAATACAATTTTTTTAGGAGGAAAAAACAGATGAAAAAAGGAAATCCGTACGGAACACACAGAGTTATCTCACCTAAGGGCGTTCTGCCACAGCCTGCAGATGTAGTAGACAACACAATGGAAATCTATGACAACGAGATCCTGATCGACGTCAAGACACTGAACATCGACTCAGCTTCATTCACAGAGATCTGCAAGCAGGTCCTGAACAAGAAGCCGGCTGAAATCGAGACTCAGGAAGAGAAGGACAAGGTTGCTCAGTGCATGAAGGACATCGTTGCTAAGGCTGGAAAGCACAAGAACCCTTGGACTGGTTCAGGCGGAATGCTCATCGGAACAGTTAAGGAAATCGGACCTGAGTGGAAGGGCGACCTGAAGGTTGGCGACAAGATCGCTACTCTGGTATCACTGTCACTGACTCCACTGGTAATCGAAGAGATCCACGAGATGAGACCTGCTATCGACCAGGTTGACATCACTGGACAGGCAATCCTCTTCCAGAGCGGAATCTACGCTAAGCTTCCTGATGACATGCCGGAAGGTCTTGCACTTTCAGCACTGGACGTTGCAGGTGCTCCTGCTCAGACAGGCAAGCTGGTTCAGCAGGGACAGAAAGTCCTCGTAATCGGCGGCGGCGGCAAGTCAGGTCTTCTCTGCCTCTACGAAGCAAAGAAGAGAGCCGGCGTAACTGGTCTGGTAGTATGCGCTGCAGGTTCACAGAAGTCAGAAGACAGAGCTAGAGCTCTCGACCTGGCTGACGAGTACTTCCACATGGACGCTTCAGATGCAGTAGGAATGTACGAGAAGGCTATGGAGCTGACAAACGGCGAACTGTACGACGTAGTAATCAACTGCGTATCCATCGAGAACACTGAGATGGGCTCAATCCTCAGCTGCAAGGACGATGGTACTGTATACTTCTTCTCAATGGCTACAAGCTTCACAAAGGCTGCTCTCGGAGCAGAAGGCGTTGGCAAGGACGTAAACATGATCGTCGGCAACGGCTACACTAAGGGTCACGCAGAGATTACTCTTCAGGAGCTGAGAGAGCACGAAGGTCTCAGAAAGCTCTTCGAAGAGATGTATGCATAATTGATGATTGGATGAAAAGGAGAAAAAAATGGCTATTAGAAACTGGAAAGACATCCCTCTTTTCAAGGATGTAACAGATGAGCAGTGGAATGACTGGCATTGGCAGGTTGCTAACAGACTCGACTCCGTTGAAAAGATCAAGCAGGTTGTAAATCTTACTCCTCAGGAAGAAGAGGACATTACTAAGGTAATGGATGGATTCAGAGTTGGAATTACTCCTTACTATGCTTCACTGATGGATCCGGACGATCCTAACTGCCCTGTTAGAATGCAGGCGGTTCCTACGCTGGCTGAGACTCACAGAGGCGAAGCTGACATGCTCGACCCTCTTCATGAAGACGAAGACTCACCGGCACCGGGACTCACTCACAGATATCCGGACAGAGTTCTGTTCCTGATCACTGACCAGTGCTCAATGTACTGCAGACACTGCACAAGAAGAAGACTGGCAGGCGAGACAGACGGAGCAAGATCAATGGAAGACATCGATGCATGCATCGATTACATCAAGAGAACTCCGGTTGTCAGAGACGTACTGCTTTCAGGCGGAGACGCTCTCTGCGTTGAGACTGACGTTCTCGAGTACATCATCTCAGAGCTGAGAAAGATCGACCACGTTGAGATCGTAAGAATCGGATCAAGAACTCCTGTAGTTATGCCGCAGAGAATCACTGACGAGCTGGTTGACATGCTGAAGAAGTATCACCCGATCTGGCTGAACACTCACTTCAACCACCCGAAGGAATGGACTCCGGAAGCTGCAGAAGCATGCAGAAAGCTGGCTGACGCCGGTATCCCTCTCGGAAACCAGTCAGTACTGCTCAGAGGAATCAACGATGACGTTCATGTAATGAGAAATCTGGTTCACCTCTGCTGCAAGAACAGAGTTCGTCCGTACTACATCTATCAGTGCGACCTGTCACTGGGTATCGAGCACTTCAGAACTCCTGTATCAAAGGGTATCGAACTGATCGAAGGACTCAGAGGCCACACTTCAGGATATGCAGTACCGACATTCGTAGTCGACGCTCCTGGCGGCGGCGGCAAGACTCCGGTAATGCCTCAGTATGTAATCTCACAGTCACCTGACAAGGTTATCCTGAGAAACTACGAAGGCGTAATCACAACTTACACGGAGCCTCCGCAGATGCCTAAGATTCAGTGCAGCTACGAGAACTGCAAGAATGTAGAAGATTATCACTATGAAGGTGTCGCAGGACTGGCACAGGGCGAGAGAATGTCAATGGAGCCGGCTCACCTGCTGAGACACGAGAGAAACAAGAAGTAATTTAGTTAACATGTGCCTGCTTCAAAAGCTATCAGAAAACTACAAACGAATCTCCATCGTGGGCATGGCGAAAAACGCGGGTAAGACCACTGCGCTCAATTATCTGATTGAGGAAGCGATGGATGAAGGCCTGACGCTCGGAGTTACGTCCACAGGCAGAGACGGAGAGGGAACTGATGTTGTAACGGGCACAGACAAACCCAGAGTTTATCTGGATACAGACACTATCGTATCGGTGCCTAAGCAGCTGTATGCGCTGGCGGAGGCGGGACTCGAGATCCTGAAGATGACCGAATACGGAACTGCTCTCGGGCAGCTTATGCTCTGCAGAGTGGCCGACGCCGGTTACGTCCAGGTGGCGGGACCTGTTATAAACGCCCAGCACATACAGATGTGCGAAGAAATGCTTGCTCTTGGAGCTGACCTGGTGCTGATTGACGGTGCGATTGATAGAAAGTCGATCGCGGCACCGGACATCTCGGATGCGATAATCCTTTCCACCGGAGCGGTTTTATCGAGAAAACTGGACAAGGTAGTGGAGGAAACGGCATATACCGTTGAGCTCTACGGCCTGCCGGTTCTCGAAGAAGGGATGGAAAGAGAGATAATAGAAGAGCACGCGGATAGTGATCGTGTTTTTACAGTAAAAGACGGCGAAGCCGTACAATTGAATATAACTACGGGACTCGGCTCGGGAAAACTTCTTGACAATGCAATTGATGAGAAAGTCACACACATTTTCGTGCCGGGTGCGTTCACCCAAAGTGTCGTGGCCGACATTGACCGTCGGAAACTTAAGAACACCACCTTTGTTCTGAAAGACCCTACAAAGATCTTCATAGACAAGGCGACGTGGGGCAGGCTGAGAAAGTACGGCCTTAAGGTCAAAGTACTCCAGAATATTACGGTGGTCGCAATAACCGTCAACCCGACGAGTCCTGCAGGATATTCGTTCGATCACGGAGAAATGGCATCCGCAATGCAGAAAGCAGTGCCGGATATACCCGTCATCGATGTAATGATGGGATAGAAGACATGAGTGAAAACGCTAAGAGACTTGCAAACAGAAAAACGCGCAGTGAGACAGGGCTGGATTACGTTGTAGGCGCACTTAACCTGCTTACACCATTCGGCACCAGGATCATTAAAGGGCAGAAGCCGTTTTTCCCCGGACAGGAGGAAGAGCTGAGGGCGGAGCTCGAGCGCGTACAGAGAATGCTCGACATAGCGGCTGCCAACGAACGCGACATAAGCGTTCTGCAGGAAACGTTCATGATGATGAAGGACAATTCTTTCACTATTGAAAGAAGCGCCAACGCGGCGCTGACCGTCGTCGAAATCTTCGAAATCAAGAGTCTGTTGCTGCTGATCGACAAGGTCAGAAAAACAGCGGATAGGGTGCTTTTGCCTGAAGAGTTCGTTCCGGGAGACATTACGGAGCTTCTGGACATACTGGACCCGGGCAAAGACAGACTCAACACCTTCTACATTTACGACTCGTTCTCCGAAAGGCTCGCGAAGCTGCGCGCCGAAAAGAAGGAGCTCGAGCGTGAAAGCAGGAAGGAAAAGAAGAAGAGAAAGAGCGAACTGCTTACAAGAACGGGCCTGAATCTTACGCCAAAATTCGATATCACGGTATCGAAGAGTGATTCAGAGCGTATGAAAATGATGAAAGAGATCTCCGAACTTGTAAAGTCGGAGGAAGATTATATGTCTGTTACCTTCGTTCTCGCGCCTACGGAAGAGGACAACGAGATCCAGAAGAGGATCGATCAGGTTGTCGCCGACATCGAGGAAGAAGAACTGAAGGTGAGAGAGGAACTGTCAAAAGAGATCCACAAGTGGGAGGAAGTGCTCCTAGACGGATGTGAGAGAATCGGAAGACTCGACATAACACTGGCAAAGGCACTCTTTGCCGCCAGAACAAACTGCGTGATGCCGCAGATTGCGGAGGAACACGTCGTCGAGTTCACCGACGGGAGACACCTTCAGGTTGAAGAGATAGTAAAGAAGAAGGGCGGGGAATATTGCCCGGTAAGCCTTTCTCTCAGCCAGGGAGTCACCTGCATCACAGGAGCAAACATGGGCGGAAAAACTGTTTCTCTTAAACTGGTGGGCATGATCGCAATAATGGCCCAGTACGGATACTTCGTACCGGCAGCCAGCGCGCGGGTCGGCCTGTCAGGATTCATGCAGATCCTCATTGGCGACAGCCAGTCCATCGAAAGGGGACTATCGAGCTTCGGAAGTGAAATGGAGGAGCTCAAGGAAATGATGGACAACAGCCGTGACAGATCCCTGCTTCTCATTGACGAGATAGCGAGCGGAACTAATCCGGTAGAAGGGCTGGCGCTTACAAAGAGCATTACGGACTACCTGAAAAAACAGCCTTACATTTCACTGATAACCACTCACTTTGAAGCGGTAACAGATGATAAGGATGTTGTGAACATGCAGGTCATGGGTCTCGCTAATGCCGACTTTGACAGACTGGATAAGGAACTCCGTTACGCGAACAGGAGAGAGCGGATAAACATCATACAGAAGTACATGGATTATCGCCTCACCCGTGTCGACGACAACAGGGAAGTTCCGAAAGATGCCCTCAACATCGCGAAAATGCTGGGCATAGACACTAATATTATAGAAAAGGCAAAAGAATACCTGAATTAAAGGAGAAAAAGGATGGAAAGTAAACTTAACCTGGACCCTAAAAAGGTCGATCATGCCAGAGCGAGCGCAAGAAAGATCGCTGAAAGCATGCAGGAATTCATCGACAGACACACTACTGTCAGCACAGAGAGAACTATTCTCAGACTTCTGGGCGTTGACGGTGTCGATGAAGTAGACACTCCACTGCCTAACGTAGTTGTTGACCAGATCCTTGATGCGGGCGGCCTCCCTAGAGGAGTTGCTTACTGGATCGGAAACGCGATGATCCAGACAGGCAAAGAGCCTCAGGAGATCGCAGAGGAAATGGCAGCCGGAAACCTCGACATCACCAAGCTTCCGCTGGCTCCGGCCAAAGAGGCTGAAGAAAAGATCATGCCGAAGGTAATGGCGGCTCTCAAGGTCATAAGAGCACAGACAGAGAAGAGAAACAACTATCTGGCAACCATAGGTGAGGGAAGAAGACCTTACCTTTATGTAATCGTTGCGACAGGCAACATCTATGAAGACGTAGTGCAGGCTCAGGCAGCAGCCCGTCAGGGAGCTGACATCATCGCGGTAATCAGAACTACTGCCCAGTCACTCCTCGACTACGTGCCGTATGGTCCGACAACAGAAGGCTTCGGCGGTACATACGCAACTCAGGAGAACTTCAGAATCATGAGAAAAGCTCTCGATGAGGTAGGCGAAGAAGTCGGAAGATACATCAGACTGTGCAACTACTCATCCGGAATGTGCATGCCTGAGATCGCTGCAATGGGAGCAATAGAGAGACTTGACGTAATGCTCAACGACGCTCTCTACGGAATCCTGTTCAGAGACATCAACATGCAGAGAACTCTGGTAGACCAGTACTTCTCAAGAGTAATCATCGGATACTGCGATATTATCTTCAACTCCGGTGAGGACAACTATCTGACTACAGATGACGCATTCGAGAATGCTCATACAGTACTCGCTTCACAGCTCATCAATGAACAGTTCGCCGTACTGGCAAACGTAAAAGAAGAGCAGATGGGTCTCGGCCACGCATTCGAAATGGATCCGGACATCGAGAACGGATTCCTCTACGAGCTGGCTCAGGCTATCATGGCGAGAGAGATCTTCCCGAACGCACCGCTGAAGTACATGCCGCCTACGAAGTACATGACAGGAAACATCTTCAAAGGCAACGTGCAGGACGCGCTGTTCAACATCATAGCAATTTGGTCCGGACAGTCACTGCAGCTTCTCGGAATGCTTACGGAAGCTATCCACACACCGCACATGCACGACAGATATCTCTCAATTGAAAATGCTCAGTACATCTTCAACAACATGAGAGATTTAGGAAGCGATGTATATTACAAGGAAGGCGGAATCATCCAGTCAAGAGCACAGCTCGTACTCGACAAGGCTGACAAGCTTCTGGAAGAGATCGTTGAAGAAGGACTCTTCTCAACTATCGAACAGGGCAAGTTCGGCGGAGTCAAGAGACCGAGAGACGGAGGCAAGGGCCTCGCGGGCGTATGCGTAAAGGATGACGATTACTTCAATCCGTTCATTCCACT
>CADAHK010000041.1 GCA_902787725.1 uncultured Eubacteriales bacterium
GAACAGAATGCTGCAGAAGCTTCTGACTGCTTTTCAGAATTACCTTAAGTACAAAAATCCTGAGGTTGTAAAGGAGGAGAACTATTTCTCCACACTGCTGGAGGAGCACAGAGCGATCTTCAAGGCGTTCATGGACAAAAGCCCGCGCGACGGGGCGCTGGCCATGGAAATCCACATCAACAGAGCCAAGGAGCGCAGATGCGGATAACAGTCAGATTTGAACGACTGCGTCGAAGAGCTTCTTGTTGATTCTCTTCACCGGAGCGCCGGAAAGATTTGAAAGAACTACCGTTACAATATCGAGTTCAGGGCACATCCAGAAGCTTGCCCTGAAACCGTCATCAGTTCCCTCGTGACCGCAGAGTCTGAAGACCTGCGGTCCTTTAATATCGAGTTCAGGGCACATCCAGAAGCTTGCCCTGAAACCGTCATCAGTTCCCTCGTGACCGCAGAGTCTGAAGACCTGCGGTCCTTTATTTTGCTCACGCATGAACCAGCCGATTCCCATCTTCTCGCCGTTGTTCGGAACGGTGGCGTACTCGCGCCAGACGGTCCCGTAGGTTTCAGGCTTCAGCAGCGGACCGGCGGATGAATCTTCTGCATCGCCGCCGCCGGCGGACTTAAGATGGGCGCGGCCCCAGCGCAGCAGATCTCCTGCCGTAGATGTAAGCGTGGAGCTGGGCGCGTGCTGACGCGTATATGGATAAAACTCAACAGGCCCGATCGAGCGGTCGGGCTTTTTTTCGTGCGGCAGGGCCATGCGCTCATTACCCTTGAAGTCCGGGGAGCCTGCGCGCTCAAAGGTCTTCATCGTAGATGAGCTCATGCCTGCGGGCTCAAGCAGATGCCGCGACACGAAGTCTTCATAGGATAGTCCGGAGCGCTCGGACACGATCTGGCCGAGAATCTCATAAGCGATGTTGCTGTACCTGAACCTGGTTTCCCGCGGGTCCCACAGCATAGGCTGAGCCAGAACCTCTTCCGCTTCGTAGACGTAGCGGCGCAGTGAACCATTGTCAGTCTCGAAGTCATACCAGCGGTAATCGTCAACATCGCCCAGGCCTGATGTGTGAGTCAGCATGTTCCACAGCCTGATTTCCTCAAATCGCTTATCGGCGATGTTAAGACCGGGCAGTATTTCGCAGAGCCTGTCATCAAGGCTCAAGACTCCAGCCTCGACGAGTTTCATTACGGCCGAGGAGGTGAACAGCTTCGACACCGAGGCGCAGTGAAAGATACTGTCCTCTTTGAGCGGAGAACGGCACAAGAGACGCCGCCAATCGATACGCCGACGGCCAGACCGGGCAGGTCGTTCAGGTTCATGACCTCGTCCATGAATTCGTTGCACTTTTCTGTGAGCAGTTCCTGTTTCATACCGCAAGTATAACACAACATCCCCAAAAGACAGAATAAAGAGAGGCGAAGGGGACGCTGATGAATATTTGTTAATAACACACAATCATCACACGCATCTGGTATATAATTATTTGCGAAATAAAGACAATTTCTACTGACTATGAAAGGGGTATGAAATGAAAGCTATGAAACACAGGAAATCAATCGCAGTCATCCTTGCCTTTGCATTGGCTTTTACCATGAGCATGAGCTCGGTTGCCTTTGCGGCGGAGGGAGACGGATATCTGTCGCTTGGCGCGGATCTCTCAGACAGCGAACGCAATACGGTCATGGACCTTCTTGGCGTTGATGACCCGGACAACTACACTGTACTCTACGTTACGAACGCCGACGAGCACAAGTATCTGGACAGCTATGTCGACTCGAACCAGATCGGAGACCGCGCGCTGTCATCAGTGCTTATCAAAGAGCAGAGCGGAAGCGATATTGACGTTGAAATACACAACATCGGTTACTGCACGGAGAGCATGTACAGAAACGCTCTTCAGACCGCGGGCGTAGAAGGGGCAGAAGTCGTTGTCGCGGGACCTTTCGAGATTTCAGGCACCGCTGCTCTGGTCGGAACGATCAAGGCTTACGAGAAGATGAGCGGAGAGACAGTAGACGATGAGGTCATCGAGGGAGCTGTCGACGAGCTGACTACCACAGGAGAAGTCGGTGAGGAAATCGGCGACAAGGAAGCCGCCGGAGACATTGTTTCAGATGTTAAGGAGCAGCTCGCTGAGAATCCTGACATGTCTGACCAGGAGATCGAGGAAGCCATAAAGCAGGCTGCCCAGGAGGCGGGCTATGATCTCTCGCAGTCCACGATCGAAAAGATAAAGGACATGGTCAAGAACCTTCAGGGTCTGGATATCGACTGGGGCGGACTTAAGGACAAGCTTCAGGGAATCGATGCGGGCGGCTGGTTCCAGAGACTCGTAAACTGGGTCAAAGGGTTCTTTGAATAACACGTTATTCTTTGTTTAACGGCAGGGAGAAGAACGATGGACGATACGAAGATGAATATTGAGAATAAGGAATTGTCTCAGGACGAAATGGCCCGGGAGCGCACGGCGCTGTCTGAACTGAGAACGGACATGGCAACGGAGCGTACGGACATGGCGTTCGAGAGAACCGCTCTCACTAATTCACAGACATTTCTCGCCTACTGCAGAACGGCCATAGGTACTTTTGCCGCGGGAATAGGAATGTTCGAGTTCATCAACAATCCTAACATCATACACATCGGAATGGCTCTCATGATAGCGTCGCCTCTGATCGTACTTGTGGGAATCATTCATTTCTTCAGAGTGCGCAGCCGCATTACAAAGCTGGTGAAACACCATTAAAAAAAGCGGTTTGAAACCGCTTAGAGAAACAATTCAGTAAGGAAGAAAGTCCACAGCGCCAGGGTGCCCAGTGAGAAGAAGGTGGTCGAAGCCACTCCTTCAGCGGCAAGCTTGGCGTTTTTGTTATAGCGGTGGCAGAGCACCGTCGTGATCGCGGCTGACGGCATGGCCATGAGAAATACATGTATCACGAGAACCAGATTGCTTACAGGGAGCAGCAGGTCGATGCCGAGAGTCAGCGCCGGAACAGCGATAAGCGATACCGCGCAGAGAACGAGGTTCCTCGGCGACATGATCTCCCTGATCTTGCTGTTCGAGAGGTTGATGCCGACGATGAACATGGCAACCGGCGAAACTGTCGCGGCCACGAGCGAGAGCGTATCGTCGATGAACAGCGGGAAGTGGAATCCGGTGATGAATATGATGAGCCCCGCAATAGATGCTACAAAAGGCAGAGACAGCATGCGCACCATCAGCTTCATGGTGAACAGCTTCTCGCCTTTTTTGTGCAAAAGCATCACGACGCCGACTGAATACACTGCCGTCGTGAACACTATGTTCATGATTATCGCCAGGAACAGAGCGTATTTCCCGAAGAGTACAGTTGTAAGAGGGTATCCCATGAAGCCGCAGTTGGTGAAAGCGATCTGCATCTCATATATCCCCTTGTCTTCTTCAGGGATCGATTTGATGGAGCGCAGCACAAGTATCGCGATTCCCGAAAGGACTAATGTGACAATCGCGAAGGCGGCCAGGGACCAGACGATATCATTGAACACCCGGTCGTTTATTTCATTCCTCTGCATGCTCTGCAGAACCAGGCACGGCACGGCTATGTTCAGAACGTAAGCATTCAGCGTCCTAAGCGCGTCCTGAGGGACGAGATGGATCTTGTATGCCGCGTATCCTATTCCGGTGAGCAGGAATATGCTCAGTATTTTCAGCAGTATTTCCAGAAACATACCGACATTGTACCACAAGGTCGCCCTGAAGGGCGTTATTTTTAGCGCGTGTGCGAATATATGTTCTTGAACAGACGTTCATCATGGGATATAATATACACATGGAAGAGATTTTAATGCAAAAGCTTCAAATCCTGGCTGACAGCGCCAAGTATGATGTATCCTGCTCGAGCAGCGGCTCGAGCCGTCAGGCAAACGGCAGAATGGGCAATGGCCACATGGCCGGCATCTGCCATTCCTGGGCGGCAGACGGAAGGTGCGTCTCCCTGCTCAAGGTTCTGTTCACGAACAAGTGCGTGTACAACTGCGAGTACTGCGTGAACAGGCGGACGAACGATTTCCCGAGGGCCTCTTTTGAGCCGGATGAGCTTGCGAGGCTCACCATGGAGTTCTACAGGAGAAATTACATAGAGGGGCTTTTCCTGAGCTCCGCTGTTGAGGTGTCTCCGGACTACACAGCTGAGAAGATCCTGGAGTGTCTGGAGCTTTTGCGTTACAGGTACGGTTTTGCCGGCTACATACACGCGAAGATCATACCCGGTGTTTCGCCTGAGATTCTGCACAGGATCGGTCTTGTAGCGGACCGTCTCAGCGTGAACATAGAGATGCCGTCCAGGGAGAGTCTGGCTGCCTTTGCTCCCCAGAAGAAGATTGAGCAGATCGTCGCGCCGATGAGGCAGATAACGAATACTCTGATCGAGACGAAATCCCTTAAGGGGCCGGGCTCCATGTTCAAGGGAGAGAATCTGAATGACGCCAGAAATTACCTTGGACCGGGAGCCGGCGGAGAGGATTCCGTGACCGCGGGACTGCCTCTGGCAAAGGGCGGGCGCGGGAAAAACTCTTTTGCCTCGGCGGGGCAGACCACACAGATGATCATCGGTGCGGGAGGAGAGAGCGACGCCAGCATTCTTGCCACGAGCGAGAACCTCTACAGGACATTCAAGATGAAGCGCGTCTATTATTCGGCCTACATACCTGTAGTTGATTCGCCGATACTGCCCGATAAGACCACGGCTCCGCCGCTGAAGCGGGAGCACAGGATATATCAGGCTGACTGGCTTTTGCGCTTTTACGGATTTACGGTCAGCGAACTGTTTCGGAGCGGAGGAGAGAATCTGGATCCGGACCTCGATCCGAAGGTCACATGGGCCCTGCGCAATCTCGATCAGTTCCCTGTCGAGGTCAACAGAGCATCCTATGAGCAGCTTATGAGGATACCGGGCATAGGCCACACTTCAGCCATGCGAATAATAAGGCAGAGGCGGTTCGCGGCGGTGAGATTCGATGACCTCAAGAAGATCGGGGTCGTCATAAAGCGAGCCAAGTACTTCGTCCTTTGCTGCGGAAGGTACTACGGCGACAGAAGCTTCGCCCCGGAGACGATAAGGAACTCGCTGCTCCAGATGGAGAGCGGGCTTCAGCTTTCCATGTTCGACAGTGACTGGAAGCGCATAGAAGAAGGTGAGCGCCGCGAGAAGCTGTCCGCAGCGGGCGTTATATAGGAGATTGCAGCTGAAATGATCGACTATCTTTATGACGGGACATTTGAAGGATTGCTCACATGCGTCTACCACCACTACTATACGGAGAAGGCGGCGGGCATTTATCCGCGGGAGGATTACCAACCGAGCCTGCTGAATGGATTCATGGAGGTGGAGACCGAAGAGGATAAGGCTGACAGGGTGTACAACGCGATAGGCAGCAAGATTTCGTCCTACGCTCTGCGCCTCGTTTACCGCGCTTTTCTTTCGAGCATACAGGGAAAAGAAAACATCATTCTTAAATACATTCTTATGGGATTCAGGACCGGTCCGTCCATAGGCTCCCTTCATGCCGTTAAGGAGGTTAAGGAGCTGGAAGACATAGTCCGCAAAGTCGGCTTTGAGCAGGAGCGGATGCTCCAGTTTGTCCGTTTCGAAGTCATGGTGGCTGCGGATCTGCAGGAAGGCACCGCCGTGCCGCAGATTCTGTACGCCGAAGTGGAGCCGGATCACGATGTTCTTGAACTGGTCGCCCATCACTTCGCCGAGAGGTTCAGCCATGACCCGCTCATCATCCGCGACGCCGGGAGGAATAAAGCCATCGTAGCCTATGAAAGAAGCTGGTATGTAACTGATTTCGACGGCAGACACATGCCTGACGGAAGTGAACTTATCATGTCTGAAGATGAACGCGGCTATCAGGATCTCTGGAGAACCTATTTTGATCACATCGCCATAAAAGAGCGCATTAACCCGCGCTGCCAGAAGAATCACATGCCCGTCCGTTACTGGAAACACCTCACAGAAGTAAACTTGCCATAACTGCGCTTTTTTATTAAAATGACTATGTATGAACGATGAAGACTTATGAGTTGTTCATCTATTGTTTGAGTTGCCTTCAGAGCAGTATTCTGAGGGCGTTTAAATGGGCAGCGGGAACTATGAGAACGGAGAAATCAGAAGTGGGCAATCAGGAAGAAAAGGAAAAGAAAATCAGGGGCGGAATCATCGCGCAGGTTGCGGTACTGTTTCTGATGGGAACATTTGTAATAGGCCTGACAACGTTCTTCTTTGAACAGTTCGTTTCAGAAGGCACAGTCAAAAGTCAGCTGTCAAGCATGCTGGACAGCATTGCCGCTGAAGTTATCGTGACGGTAGATGAGTATCCGGCAAATGAGTGGCTGCTTGATTACTGGTATGAAAATGCCGATGAAATGGATATAGAATATGACGCTGATTACAGACCGGGAACGGAAACGGAGAAAAAAGCAGCTCAATTTACACAGGAACATCCGGACATTCAGATAGAATACGCGACGACTGAACAGATAACAAGTCTTTCTGCGGAGGATCAGAAACTGTACGCGGAGATCGTTTACTCCTGGCTGATAACGAGAATCAACGAAATCAAAAGAATATATGATATAGACTTCCTGTATTGCGTCCTGACTGATGACACATACAGTTACCAGTACTTTCTGTTCAGCGCTGCGGACGAAGGCGCCAAGCGTGGGACAGAGTTTGAAGAGGTTTATCCTATCGGTCATGTCGTGCAGGTTGATAGCGACGAGCTGAAGAACGGAATGCGTACGGCAGCAAAGACGGATGGCTTCCTTACTCCGACAGGCAAGTACAGGGACTATTATAAGTATCTGAACGATGTTGCCGGTCAGACTGCGCTGATCGGAGTATCGTACGACACCTCAAGAATGATGGACAGAGTCAACAGGCAGACCGTAAAAGACACAGTGAACGTGGTTGTCGGTCTTGTTGTTCTGGCAGCTCTGTGCCTGTTGCTTCTTCTGGTATACGTGCTGCATCCTCTAAGAAAGATACAGCGCAACATTCGTATGTACACGAAGAACAAGGACCGTGAGATGGTCACCAGCAATCTCAGAGAGCTGCAGTTGGTAAATGAAATGGGGCAGCTTTCTGAGGATGTCATAACTCTTGCGGAGGAGATTGATAATTATCTGGAAGAGATTCAGACGATAACAGAGGAAAAACAGAGAATCAGCGCGGAGCTCTCCCTTGCTTCCCGCATTCAGGCGGACATGCTTCCGAGCTCATTCCCGCCATATCCGGAGAGGACAGATGTGAATCTGTACGCTTCTATGACGCCGGCGAAAGAAGTCGGCGGAGACTACTACGACTTCTTCAAGGTTGATGAAAATCATATTGCGCTGGTAATAGCGGACGTTTCCGGAAAAGGCATTCCTGCGTCTCTGTTCATGATGATTACGAAGATAATGGCTGAGAATGCGGTTACGGTCGATAGCATGCAAAGCCCTGCCATGATTATGGAAAAGCTGAATGAGCAGATCTGCAAACACAACAAAGAAGAGATGTTCGTTACTCTCTGGCTTGGCATACTGGATCTTAAGACCGGAAGGGTCGCGGCATCGAACGCCGGACACGAGAACCCGATTCTGAAACAACCAGGTGGTACTTTCCAGGTTCTGCACGATAAGCACGGATTTGTTCTCGGAGGCATGGAGGGAATCAAGTATAACGAATACGAATTTATGATGGAGCCTGACTCCAAACTGTTCCTCTATACGGATGGGGTGCCTGAGGCGACTAACGAGAACAACGAGCTGTTTGGCATGGATCGTCTGGTTGATACTCTGCGCGACGCACAGGATGAAACCCCGGAGGGAATACTGAACGCGGTGAATAACGCGGTTGAAGAATTCACAGGCGACGCACTCCAGTTTGACGATCTCACAATGCTGTGCGTCCACTACGTTGGAGACCAGAACAGTTAGGGTTGAGCGCTTAAGATACAAGTGATAAAATTGATTCACAGGTTGTGATAACAATTAATTTATAAGGAGAAAATCAATGACAATCAACAAAGAGATTCAGGACAAAACCATGACTCTGAAGCTTGCAGGAAGACTGGACACGACTACTTCACCGGAGCTTGAGGAAGAACTCAAAGCTTCTCTGGATGGAATCGAAGATCTCAGAATGGATTTCAGCGAGCTGGAGTACATTTCCTCAGCAGGTCTCAGAATACTGCTGGCTGCCCAGAAGACCATGAACAAACAGGGAACCATGAGCATTACCGGAGTCAATGATACCATTATGGAAATCTTTGAAATTACCGGTTTTTCCGACATACTTACTATAAAATAAACAGACCCTTTCGCGGAGGATCACCGAAATGAACGTGGTTAGAGGCGAACGGAACGATCAGAGGATAGAGCTGTTTTTATCCGGACGCATCGATTCCGCAAATGCTGCGGAAGTGGACGCCGAAGTAAAGCGAATTATAGACGGCGGAGAAGAACTGCCGGTTCTTATCGACGCAGCGGAGCTGGAGTACATGTCCAGCGCCGGACTGCGGATTTTGTTGCGCCTGAGAAAAACAAATGAAGACATACACATCATAAACACCCGTCCGGAGATATACGATATACTCGACATGACCGGGTTCACAGAGATGATGAACGTTGAAAGGGCGTACCGGACAGTTTCCATTGAGGGGTGCGAGATTATTGGAAGAGGTTCCAACGGAACGATTTACAGAATTGATCATGACAATATCGTAAAGGTATACAACCACGCTGACGCGCTGGAGGAGATTCAGCATGAGAGGGAAGTGGCGAGACTCGCTCTGATTCTCGGCATCCCAACGGCTATTTCCTACGATATTGTCCGCGTCGGCGACAGTTACGGTTCCGTATTTGAGCTTCTCGACGCCAAGTCTTTCTCGGAGATACTGGCAGATGAGCCTGAGAGAATGGACTGGTGCGTGAAAGAGTATGTTGACATGCTGAAAAAGATACACGGCACTGTTGTTCCTGAAGGTGATTTGCCGGACATGAAGGAAAGAGCCCTCAAATGGGTTGATTTCATGAAGGACTATCTGCCGGAGGCAGCAGCCCAGAAACTGCTGGACATGGTGGACGAAATTCCTCACGATGACCACATGATCCACGGAGACTACCACACGAAGAATCTGGAGCTGACAGATGACGAAGTCATCCTGATCGACATGGATACTCTGGCGGTCGGCCATCCTGTTTTTGAACTGGCATCCATGTATAATGCGTTTCTCGGTTATTCAGAGTATGACCATGAAAAAGTTAAAGAATATCAGGGGTTCGATTGCGAAACTTCGCTAACCTTCTGGAACAAGGTTCTGCGTGCGTACCTCGAAACTGATGACGAGGAGACTGTTCGCCTGATTGAAGACAAGGCGAGAATCATCGGATACACGCGAATGATTCGCAGATCCATAAGAAGGAAGGGTCTTGAAACTGAAGACGGAAGAGCGGAAATCGATCTTTGGACAAAAGAGCTTCTTGAGCTTCTCGACAGAACCGACAGTCTGTTCTTTTCGAAGGACGAGATCGTAGTTAAGGCAAATGTGAAAAACCTGGATAAAGTCATCGGTTTCATTGAATCGAAACTTGATGAGCTTGAGTGCCCGGTCAAAACACGTATCCAGATTTGCGTAGCCGTCGAGGAGATATTCACAAACATCGCCAAATACGCGTACCTTGAAGGCGAAGGTGATGCGGCCATCCGCGTTGAAGGAGCAGATGAAGGCAGCAAAGTAAGGATTACATTTACAGACAGCGGACGCCCTTATGATCCGCTTACCGTAAAGGATCCTGATGTTACTCTTTCCGCTGAGGACAGGGCGATCGGCGGGCTTGGATTATTCATGGTAAAGAAGACCATGGACGGAGTTGAATATGAATATAAAGGCGGAAAAAACGTTTTAATCCTGACAAAGGTACTGTAGAATGCGGCACCGGAAGATATTTAACTACGAAAGACAGTTCCAGTTGAACGGACAGAGCATAGACACTGTCTCCTCAGATATTGAAGCGGAACTCACTAGCATTGAAGTTGAGAGCCTGAATCGAATACGAATCAGGCTCTCGATTGAAGAGGCCCTCCTTCGCATGCGCGAACAATTCGGCGAAGGGGCAGAGTTTGTTGCGCGTATTTACTACAGATTCAGCCGTCCCGTCATTGAAATAGCTCTTGAGGGTGCGGTGTTCAACCCTTTGAAGAAGGAACAGTCCGGGCTGGCGAACTGGGCCGGCTCACTGCTGACGTCGGTCGGCATGACGCCGCATTACAGTTATGAGGGTGGTACGAACTTCCTGAGGATTACACTTCGGGGAAAGAGGATCAATCCGGTTCTTAAGATGGTCGTCGCCATAGCGATAGGAATCGGCCTCGGACTTTTAGGATCGAACTTCATGCCTGAATCCGCGCAGATTGTCATAAACGACATGCTGCTTGAGCCCCTGTTCGATATGTGGTACAGGGTGCTGTTGGCGATGTCAGGACCGGTTATATTCCTGATGGTTATCACAAACCTGCTCAACAACAGGCACATTGCGGAACAGGGGGGAGACGGCAGGAAAGTTGTAGCGAGGTATTTTATGTTAAGCCTCATTGCGGCGCTCGCTTCCATGTTTGTTGGCGGGTCTTTTTTGGCTCGTGGATATTTTGTC
>CADAHK010000042.1 GCA_902787725.1 uncultured Eubacteriales bacterium
GATCCAACATCAAGAACGGAACCGAGCTTGGACGTAAGGCAAAAGCGTTTATGGACAAAGGACAGCTGGTTCCGGATGAACTTACAGTCCAGCTGCTGCTGGACCGCGTGGCGGCAGATGACTGTGCGAACGGCTATGTACTTGACGGTTTCCCGAGAACCATTCCGCAGGCGCAGGTGCTGACCGACGCTCTTTTGAAGAACGGACAGAAAGTGGATAAGGCTGTTAACGTTGACGTCCCGGATGAGAACATCATTCGCAGAATGAGCGGCAGAAGAAGCTGCCCTAAGTGCGGCGCTTCTTATCATGTTGAGTTCATTCCGCCGAAGCAGGAAGGTATCTGCGATCATTGCGGCAGTGCTCTGGTTCAGCGTGAGGACGACAAGCCGGAGACGGTAAAGAACAGACTCCGTGTATATCACGAGCAGACACAGCCTCTCATCGAGTATTACGAGAAAGCAGGCGTTCTCGCAACCGTTGACGGTACGAAGAACATGAATGATGTTTTCGCGGACATCGTCAAGATTTTAGGATAATCAGAAAGGACAGTATTTTATATGTCAAAAGCAGACGTAATTGAACTGGAAGGAGTCGTTGTCGAGAAGCTTCCGAATACAATGTTTCGGGTAAAACTTGAGAATGGTGCCATTATTCTCGCGCACATCAGCGGCAAGCTCCGTCAGAACTTCATCCGGATTCTGCCGGGTGACAAAGTTACGCTTGAAATGTCCACCTATGATCTTACCAAAGGACGTATCGTCTGGAGAGACAAATAAATCCGGAAAAACATTTGCTATTCTGGAAACAACATGTTATACTGTATCGGCGTGTAAAAGGAGCAGAGGGTACTTTGCGCCCTTTTGCGCGTTGTAAGACTGCAGAAATGCAGACAGTTCAGATTTCATAATTATATGAAGAAAGGAGTGCAACGTGAAAGTTAGAGCATCCGTGAAGCCGATTTGCGAGAAATGCAAGGTCATTAAGCGCAAGGGCGTCATCCGGATTATCTGCGAGAATCCGAAACACAAACAGAGACAGGGTTGAGTCATTTCAGCACCGCGGAGCCTTCGGGCACGCGAACGCTCTTTGATACCCCTATGCGCGGCGTGAGAACATGCCGTCGTATCGCAGCGGAAAGGCCGGCGCCGTCATATGACCGGCTGGGCGAGAAAATATTCTTAGAGGAATGTTACCTGACAAGTGCAGGGTCGCCTCAATCAAAAAGTAGATAATTTTGTAAGGAGAAATTAGAAATGGCTCGTATTTCAGGTGTAGATTTACCCAGAGACAAGCGTGTTGAGATCGGTCTGACTGCCATTTACGGCATCGGCCGTACATCTGCCAAGAAGATTCTCGAGGCTACAGGCGTTAATCCTGATACTCGTTGCAGAGACCTCACAGATGATCAGGTCAAGGCTCTTGGTGAGGAAATTGCCGCAAACTACATGGTAGAAGGTGATCTTCGCCGTGACACGGCAATGAACATCAAGATGCTGACAGAGATCAACTGCTACAGAGGTATTCGTCATAAGAGAGGCCTCCCTGTTCGTGGCCAGCACACAAAGAACAATGCGAGAACACGTAAGGGACCTCGTAAGACCATCGCGAACAAGAAACAGTAATTTCATTTTATAGTCGGATGACAGATGTCGTCCTTACCGGAGACGGCGGCTCCTTCAGGCAGTCTGTCCGCCGAACGGTATGCAAATTATAGAAAGGCAATGCAATGGCAGTAAATAACAGAGCAGCAAAGTCTGCGTCGAATAAAAAGAGAGTTAAGAAGAATGTCGAGCGCGGCCAGGCGCACATTCAGGCTTCCTTCAACAATACGATCGTCACATTGACAGATACACAGGGCAATGCTCTTTCCTGGGCTAGTGCCGGCGGTCTTGGTTTCAAAGGATCCAGAAAGTCCACACCTTACGCAGCACAGCTTGCAGCTGAGACAGCTACGAAGGCAGCGATGCTTCATGGACTGAAGTCTGTTGATGTTTTCGTCAAGGGACCCGGATCAGGAAGAGAAGCGGCAATCCGTGCGCTGAACGCAAACGGCCTGACCGTTCTCTCTATTACGGATGTAACACCCGTTCCTCACAACGGATGCCGTCCGCCAAAGAGAAGAAGAGTCTAGTTTGTTCCGGATGCTGCGGCATCCTGACAATAAATGTAGGCGTTGGAAGAAGACTGCGGACGGCCTGTTAACAGGCCGGACCGGCAGTTGTAAACAACAGACGCAGCCCGGCGGCTGCGCATAAATTCATCCCCACATCGGGGAAACTACGAAAGGAGCCGATTATGGCAGTAGATAAGACACCAGTTTTGAAGAGATGCAGATCTCTTGATCTTGATCCAACCTTCCTTGGATATGACAAGAAGTCCAAGAGAACACTTGTAAGAAGAAGCAGAAAGCTTTCCGAATACGGCACACAGCTTCGCGAGAAGCAGAAGGCAAAGTTCATTTACGGCGTTCTTGAGAAGCCTTTCCGGAACTATTATGAGAAGGCCGACAGAATGAAGGGGATGACCGGTGACAACCTTATGGTTATGCTCGAGAGCCGTCTGGACAACGTCGTTTTCCGTATGGGCTTTGCCAGAACAAGAAGAGAAGCCCGTCAGGTTGTTGACCACAAGCATATTCTTGTTAACGGCAAGTGCATCAATATCCCTTCTTATCAGGTAAGCGCAGGCGATGTAATCGAAGTCAGAGAGAAATCCAAGACTATGCAGAGATTCAAGGATATCGCTGCAGTTACCGCGGGCAGACTTACTCCCGAGTGGGTTGATGTCGACAAGGAAAATTTCAAGGGCACAGTAAGTACACTTCCTAAGAGAGATCAGATTGACGTTCCTGTAAACGAAATGCAGATCGTCGAGCTCTATTCCAAATAATGTTCTGATAGCATTAGGGAAACACAAAACCATGAAGGAGGTATACGCGTGTTTGACTTTGAAAGACCCCGTATTGAAATCGCTGAGATTACAGACGATAAGAAGTATGGCAGATTCGTTGTGGAACCGCTTGAAAGAGGTTATGGCATCACGCTGGGCAATTCCCTCCGCAGAATCATGCTTTCCTCGCTTCCCGGAGCAGCTGTCAGCCAGATCATGATTTCCGGTGTAAATCACGAGTTCAGTACAATTCCCGGCGTCAAGGAAGATGTTTCGGATATTATTCTGAACATCAAGAGCCTTGCGATTCAGAATAACAGTGAATCCGGTGAGCCGAAAACTGCTTATATCGATTATGAAGGCGAAGGCGTTGTATATGCCAAGGATATCCAGGCAGATCAGGATATCGAGATCATGAACCCCGATCAGGTCATTGCAACGCTCAGCGGCAGCAAGGCAAAGCTTTATATCGAGCTGACCATCACAAAGGGAAGAGGCTACGTTAGCGCGGATAAGAATAAGGACGAGAACACCAAGATTGGCGTTATTCCGATCGATTCTATCTATACTCCTGTTCAGAGAGTCAATGTTACAGTTGAGAACACCCGTGTCGGCCAGCAGACAGACTATGACAAGCTGACACTTGAAGTTACGACCAACGGTACGCTGGCTCCCGATGATGCTGTAAGCCTTGCGGCAAAGGTGCTTTCCGAGCATCTTTCCGTATTCATCGATCTTTCCGAGAACGGTGAAAATGCAGTTGTCATGGCTGACAAGGAAGAGAGCCAGTCGTCGCAGGTGCTCGAAATGAGCATTGATGAGCTCGAGCTTTCCGTACGCTCCTATAATTGCCTGAAGCGCGCGGGAATCAATACAGTTCAGGAACTGTGCGACAAGACAGAAGACGAGATGATGAAAGTCAGGAACCTCGGCAAAAAGTCTCTTGATGAAGTACATGAGAAGCTCAAAGAGCTCGGACTCGGATTCAAGAGCAGCGGCGAGAGCACGGCAGAGTAATTGCTTCGCAGGCGTATGCCTGTGCAGCGTGTAATTCCCGGCATGGTAATTCCCGTGAGGTACATGCGGGCATGGCAGAATCAGTTGACAGCCGCGGGTAAATCCGAAGGTGCCGCGGCTGCCGCCATAGAAAGGACAGACAAATGGCTGAGTACAGAAAATTAGGCAAGAAAACAAAACTTAGAAAAGCGCTTCTCCGCAACCAGGTAACACAGCTGGTTTACAAGGGTAAGATCGTTACGACCGAGGCAAGAGCCAAGGAAGTACAGAAGATCGTTGAGCCTCTTGTAACGCTTGCTGCCAAGGAGAAGGATAATTTCGAAGAAGTAACCGTTAAGGCTAAGGTTGCCCGCAAGGACAAGGATGGCAAGCGTGTGAAGGAAGTTGTAGACGGCAAGAAGGTTACTGTTTACGACGAAGTCGAGAAGAAGATCACGAAGGATGCACCGAGCCGGCTTCATGCAAGAAGACAGATCGCACGCGTTCTGTATCCTGTCGTTGAGGTTCCGACAGCAGCTGCCGGCCGCAAGAAGAATACCAAGAAGGTTGATCTTGTTGCGAAGATGTTCGATGAGTACGGCAAGAAGTATGCCGGCCGCAAGGGCGGTTATACTCGTATCGTCAAGATCGGACAGAGAAAAGGCGATGCAGCGCTGATGGTTGTTCTTGAGTTTGTAGAAGCTTAAATCTGAAATTAATTGCGCGGGAGGGTGGCGACATCCTCCCGTTTTTTATTTCTCTTCACATCAAACCGAAAGTCTGCTATCCTTCTTTCATATGTGACAAAAGTTCCGCAGCAGAGACCAGAGGATATTCGATGGAAATGGTTAGAGCCGAAGGGCTGATTCATGATTATATAACAAGAGACGAGGAAGGCAATGTTTCCGGTACGGTCCGTGCGGTTGACGGAGTTGACCTCCATGTGCAGCTGGGTCAGTTTATTGCCGTGCTCGGACATAACGGTTCGGGGAAATCTACGCTGGCGAAACATATCAACGCGCTGTTGTATCCTACCGGCGGAACCGTCTGGCTGGATGGCATGGACACACAGGATGAGTCCAGACTCTGGAACATCCGGCAGGAAGCCGGCATGATTTTTCAAAATCCCGATAACCAGATCATTGGCCAGGTTGTAGAGGAAGATGTCGGCTTCGGCCCTGAGAACATGGGCGTTCCTACGAAGGAAATCTGGCAGCGTGTTGAAGAGGCATTGAAGGCAGTCGGCATGTGGGAATTCCGCAAGAAGTCTCCGAACCGTCTTTCGGGCGGTCAGAAGCAGCGTGTATCCATCGCCGGCGTCATCGCAATGCATCCGAAGTGCATCGTCATGGATGAGCCGACGGCGATGCTCGATCCGGGTGGCCGTCGTGAAGTCATCCGCGCGGCGCGAGCACTCAATGAGGTTGAGAAAATCACGATTATTCTGATTACGCACCACATGGAAGAGGCAATTTACGCTGATCATATCTATGTCATGGATCAGGGGAAGATAGCGCTGCAGGGAACGCCGCGCGAAGTCTTTTCCCATGTTGAACAGATGCAGGAGCTTCATCTCGATGTACCGAAGGTAACACTGCTCGCCCATGAACTGGGGAAGCGCGGACTGAAACTCCCGGCAGGAATACTAACCAAAGAGGAATTGGCAGCTGCACTCGGACTTTCGGCCGCTAGGGAGGAACACACTTCCGCGTCAGGCGCATTGAACGCGGGACAGGAGCAGTAATGGCACTTAGAGTCGACGATATAAGCTATGAATATGAAAAAGGCACTGCTATGTCTGTTCATGCGCTTGCGCATGTCAGTGTGAACATACCGGACGGCCAGTTCATCGGGCTGGTGGGACATACCGGCTCGGGAAAGTCCACATTTGTGCAGATGCTGAATGGTCTGCTGAAGCCTTCCGAAGGCCACATTTACTGGAATGATCAGGATATTCACGCGGACGGATTTGACAGGAAGAAGCTGCGTGCGGATGTCGGGCTTGTTTTTCAGTATCCGGAGCACCAGCTGTTTGAGCAGGACGTCATCAGCGATGTGATGTTCGGTCCGCGAAACCTTGGATTTTCCGAGGAAGAATGCAGGAAAAGAGCAGAGAAAGCGTTAAGAAGCAGCGGACTTTCCGAAGAATTCTGGAAACAGTCGCCGTTCGATCTTTCCGGCGGCCAGCAGCGCAGAGCGGCCATCGCTGGCGTACTCGCGATGCAGCCGAAGGTTCTGATTCTGGATGAGCCGACGGCAGGACTGGATCCCAGAGGACGAGATGAGATCCTCGATATGGTGCGCGGCATGAAACAGCAGCTTCACATGACTATTCTTCTGGTATCGCACAGCATGGACGACGTCGCCGAGTATGCGGACCGGATTATTGTCATGAATGATGCGAAGATCCTGATGGACGGCTCGCCCAAAGAAGTTTTCGCGCGCTATAAAGAGCTGGAAGCCGTCGGACTTTCCGCACCGCAGATGGTCTACATCATGCAGTATCTGAGGGAGTGCGGCCTTCCTGTCCGGACGGATATTCTGACTGTGGATGAGGCGGCGGAGGAGATTCTGCGTCACAGAGGAGAACTGCATGTTCAATGAAATTACACTCGGGCAATACTATCAGACAGATTCGGTTATCCACAGGCTCGACCCCAGAGTAAAGCTGATCGCAACGCTTGCATATATCATTTCGCTTTTTATTGTAAACGGATGGGCCGGCTACGTGCTCGCGGCACTTTATCTGGTCATTGTTATCTCGCTTTCCAGAGTTCCGTTTCATTATATTGTGCGCGGAATGAAAGCGGTGATGTTCATCCTTCTGATTACCATACTGTTCAACCTTTTCCTGACACCGGGAACGCCGGTCTGGACACTCGGACCTTTGACGCTGACGCGGGAGGGAATTGTTTTCGCGGTGAAAATGGCGGTACGCCTGACCTTTCTGATTTTCGGCTCTTCGCTGATGACGCTGACGACGACACCGAACGAGCTTACGGACGCCATGGAAAGTGTGATGGGGCCTTTAAAAGTACTTCATGTGCCGGTGCATGAAATTTCGATGATGATGTCCATTGCGCTCCGGTTTATTCCGATTCTGATGGAGGAAACCGATAAAATCATGAAAGCGCAGATCGCCCGCGGCGCGGACTTTGAATCCAGAAATCTTATGAAGAAGATTCATAGTCTTGTTCCGCTGCTTGTTCCGCTTTTTATCTCCGCTTTCCGGAGAGCCAATGATCTGGCGATGGCGATGGAAGCCAGATGCTACCGCGGAGGAGAAGGGCGGACCAAAATGAAGCCGCTTGCTTACAGAGGCGCGGACGCTGCCGCATATGTGTTTTTGGCGCTGTATTTTGCGTCGTGCATTGTTTTGCGCATACTGGGGATGTAAGCCATGATACATAGAATCCTGCTGGTCATCGCTTATGACGGCACGAATTATAATGGTTTCGCGCTGCAGAAGGAAGAAAGCCTTGTCACAGTCGAAGGTACGCTGAATCAGGCACTGCGGCAGCTGACAGGGGAGGACATTCGTGTGATCGGCGCCAGCCGTACGGACTCCGGGGTTCATGCTTACTGCAATTATGTAGTTTTCGATACGCAGAGCCGGATTCCGCCGGACAAATTTGCAGATGCTCTGAATACGAAGCTTCCGCAGGATATCCGGGTTCGTAAATCCAGAGCGACAGAACCGGACTTTCATCCGCGGAACGCGCAGACCGTCAAAACATATGAATACCGGATCTACAACGCGCGGGTGCCTGATCCCATCAGGCGGAACTACTGTTGCTATACTCACTTTCATCTCGACTGTGAGAGAATGCGCGAGGCAGCGAAGTACCTTGTCGGCGAGCATGATTTCAAGAGCTTCTGCAATCCGGCAACAGCGGCAGCGACAACGGTACGGGAAATTGTATCGATTGAGATTGAAGAAAAAAGCTGCGGCTTGCCGTCAATTATGCTGACAAAGAATCATACTATCGCGCAGCAGGATGAGGCCAGAGAAATCACAATCCGCATACAGGGGAAGGGATTTCTGTACAACATGGTACGCATCATTGCGGGCACACTGATTGATGTGGGACGGGGCAACAGGGAGCCGTATCAGGTAAAAAAAATGCTGGATGCGCGGGACCGCCAGTGCGCCGGACCGACCGCGCCTGCCTGCGGACTTTTTCTTACGGATTACCGATTCATCCATTGACACCATAGATCCAAAGTTTTATAATGTCTTCCGTGTGACGCGACAAGGCATTATTCTGCCTTCTTTTGACCGTAAGATCATGGATGCAGGATAGCGAAACTCCCCGGTTTTTGCGAAACGTGCTGCGGCGCGGTGCGATCACACATGATGAATGGAAATGTTTTCACACAAACTGGAGGCTATATAATGAAGACCTATATTCCCAGCGCCAAATCCATTGAAAGAAAATGGTATGTTGTAGACGCTACAGATAAGACTCTCGGACGTCTTGCTTCGGAAGTAGCAACTGTCCTTCGCGGCAAGAACAAGCCCATTTACACACCGTTCCTTGACTGCGGTGACTATGTGATCGTAATCAACGCCGAGAAGATTAAAGTGACAGGCAAGAAGATGGAGCAGAAGCTGTACTTCCGCCATTCCGCATATATCGGCGGCAACGCATGGCACCTGACAACGCTCCGTGAAGCGCTTGCCAAGAAGCCTGTATGGGTTGTCGAGCACGCGATCCGCGGAATGCTTCCTTCCGGAAAGCTTGGTGATCAGATGTACACAAAGCTTCATGTATATGAAGGCTCTGAGCACAATCACGCAGCGCAGAAGCCTGAAGTACTGGAATTCTAATCGGAGGAGGATACGAAGATGGCAAAGGCAGTTACTTACTACGGAACAGGCAGAAGAAAATCTTCTGTAGCCAGAGTTTTCCTTACACCTGGCAAGGGTAATATTACAATCAACAAGAGAACTGTAGATGATTACTTTGGTCTTGATACCCTCAAGATTATCGTTAATCAGCCGCTGGAAGCTACAAAGACAGCGGATCAGTACGATCTTTACATCACAGTAAAGGGCGGCGGAACAACCGGACAGGCTGGTGCTATCCGTCAGGGTATCGCGAGAGCGCTGTGCGAGGCAGATGCCGAGTTCAGACCGGTGCTCAAGGCAGCCGGATATCTTACTCGTGATTCGAGAATGAAGGAGAGAAAGAAGTACGGTCTCAAAGCAGCCCGTCGCGCTCCTCAGTTCAGCAAGCGCTGATCGAGACCAAGAGAGATGCGAAAAACCCTGGAAATACGCCATTTCCGGGGTTTTTTCTTTCCAAAATCTTTTTGATTTGTTTTGACAAAATCTGACGAAATCTGACGAGAAAAAAGTAGTTAATACTGAGGGAACCGCCCTTTTTAGACCCGTTTTAGTTAAAAATTGAGGGAAAAATCGGAGAATGACAGAGCGTAAGAAGTCCGTTTGATCTCATTTTTTCTCGAACTACTTCAACCAGTTTTGTCTGACAGGACCGATTGAAAGATTCTGACCGAATCTGATAATTCGTATCCTCGTTTATCCTTTTTTGAGACGCTCAGCAGAAAGCTCTTCTGCCGGGCGTTTTTGTCTTCTCAGAAGAATAAGCCTCCTTACATAGCCCGGTGACTGTTTATCGACAGTGACCGGGCTTTTTCTTTTCTGCAGACTCTGCAGAAACATCAAAGAAAACAAAGGAGGTTATATCGATGGTAAAAGAAACGATCATAATCGACGGAGTGCGTTACTACGCTGACCGTCCACGAAGCTGCAGAGGCTGTTTCTTCTGGAAGAACCGGAAAGTCGGATGCACCCTCAAGAAGGAGAACTGTTACTACCTGGCGGAGTCCCCGAAACCGACTTCCCCCTGTGCGGGCTGCAGTTACGGTCCTTGTGTCAGTTTCTGTATGAAGAAATGTATGAACGAGGTCCTCGGAACCAGGATGGAGGTACCGGCCAATGCGTGAGAACGGAAGCTTGAACTTTTACAGAAATCTCATGAAGCGTGATGTGCCGGTGGACCGAAACAAGACAGCTCCCAAGTGTAGACAGTGCTGCTACTATCACCCGGACTTCAAATACAGGAAATGCCTGTTTTCAACCTGCCCCTATGGTAAGCAGGATAAGGACATCTTCCGGCGCAAGCCCCTTTCCAAAGACAGGTTTTCCATTCAGGAGGTGGTGATATGAGTGAATGACTATCTCTATGACGTG
>CADAHK010000043.1 GCA_902787725.1 uncultured Eubacteriales bacterium
GCTGACGCGGCAGGATATGTTCAGGGATCGCTGGCCGACGTATTCGGCGGATTCGGACCTGTATTCATCTGCATAGCGATGATATTCTTCGCGTTCACCACGCTGATTGGTAACTACTCATACTGCGAAGGCTGCTTCGAGTTCATCATCAACAGAGAAGCAAAGGTTTCAGAGCTGAGAGTAATGCGTATCATCGCCTCAATCCTCATCTTCCTGGGTGCTGTTGCATCAGCAGGACTCGTATGGGATCTGGCAGATATGGCACAGGGTCTCATGGTCATCACAAACGTACCGACGATCATCATACTGGGACGGATCGCATTCAAGTGCCTGGATGACTACAAGGCGCAGATGAGAGAGGGCAAGAACCCAATCTTCAAGGCTGCAAACATCGGTCTCAAGCAGGAGACTGACTGGTGGAACTAGACTAGTTGCTGAAGGCGGAGCATTGCTCCGCCTTTTCTTTTTTACAATTCCAGCAGGGCAGGGCTCACCGTAACGACGACGAGGACGAGAAGGAAAACTGTAAGGGGCATTGTCAGTTTCGTCTCGGCCAGCCGTCCGCGCTCCTCGCTGCTCCGTTTCCGGGACAGCCAGAGCGTCTCGCTCTCGGATTGGAGTTTATCAGTAAGCTCCACGCCCTTGCTGATATTGTCAGTAATTATGTTGCTGATTCTCATCAGCTCTCTCGAGCCTTCTCCGGAGTGTTCACTGCTCCGGGCGAAGTCCCTGAATTCTTTTTCCATGGAACCGTTCGTCTCTTTAATCTTGCTGTAGATCCCGTCCATGCACATGTAAAAGTAATCGCCGGCAAGCGCCGCCGACTGACGGCTCTCTTCGACTATGCGCTCAAAAGCCGAACTGAGCACGAGCCCGGCTCCCAGAAGAAGCACCAGCCTGTTCACGAATTCGGGCAGCTGCCGCCTGACCGAATCCATTCGAACCTTACGCATCTTCTCAAGCGGTTCAAACCTGTTTCTGTATATGAACACCGCAAGTACGATCATTGCAAAAGCAATAGCGGCTGTGTTGGTCCGCTTTGCGGCAGACCATGTTATTTTTTCTCCTGTCTTCAGGCGGTCGGGCAGGGTGACGCGCCTTGCGCTCTGGTCGTCGTTCATCGAGTTGATGACGCTGCGCATTTCATATGCGAGGAGCTCCTCCTCGGACATTGAGCCCGCGATGCCGGACGCACCGGCCCTGCCTCCGCTGGCCCCACTGTTGCTGCCTGATGAACCGCCGCCAGCCGATGAGCCGCTGCCTGCGCGGCTGCTGTTCTCTCTGGCGTAAGGGTAGAGCGAGAGCTCGTAGTCCTTGGTCACCGTGCCGTTTTCTGTTTCTATGTCCGCCTTAAGGCTTATGTGCCCGGCGGAGCTTCCTTCGGCAGGCCTGACAAGATACATGTTGCTGCCGCTGTTCATGAGCCTGAGCGTTGAGAAGTCGAAGCCCACGAGAAGGTCGAAGAGCAGGAGCAGCACGCCTGCGGTTATTACGGCCATTATTCTCTTTACCGCCTTGCGGTTTAAGGCTGCCTCGTCCATATCAGTAAACCCCTTTTGTCATATTTCAACATTCGATATCCGTTCCATCATGAGGAGTCCCCAGAGGCCAGCGCCCAGGCAGCCTGTCATTATAAGCCGCCCGGGCAGTCCTGAATATAGAGGAACAATATATGACGGCGAAAGAAGGTTCAGTATGAGCAGCATTGCCACAGGCATTAGCGCAATGAGCCTTCCTTCGAACTTTTTCTGCGCTGTTATGGATTTGATTTCACGCTCAATGTTCATCTTGTCTGTCAGGATTGACGAAGTGCGCGCGATTATCTTTTCCAGATCTCCGCCCATGTTTCTGCATATGATGTAGACCTGGACGAAGTTGTTTATGTCTTCGCAGCAGCTTCTCTGCGCAAAATCCGCAAGCAGTTCCCTGTCGCTTTCGTTGTTTTCGATTATGCAGCGCTTCATGTGGTTCAGCTCCATCATGATGGGCTCGGAAGGGCCGTACATTATGGCCAGACCGTCGGCTGCCTCAATAAGCGCTTCCGGCATCTGCCTGCCTGCCGCAATCGAAGAGGAAAGAGAGTAGAGCATGTCCTTGAACTGTACGTTCAGCCGCTGGATTCGCTGCCGCGCTCTGTAATTCTCATAGTAAGGCCTTAGCTTTACAACGAGAAACCCGCACACTGCGGACAGCACAAGGCTGTGATAAAAGAGAAACACCAGACCAGCCGCCGCCAGATATCCTGCGCCAAAAAACAGAATCCGCTCTTTGTCTCCCATTTCATATACTGAGTAGTTCTTTATCATCTATGTCTCCGATTTCAAGCTTCTCCCTGTGGATGAGCCTGTTCCCTGTCATGCCGCAGTCGGCTCTGTAGAGGCAGTTGGTGAGAATCTGTCCGTCCCGCACCTCTGTTAGCTCCGCGATTTCCACCACGCGGCGGCTGCCGTCTCTCATGCGGCTCATGTGTATCATTATGTCGATGCCTTCGCTTATCTGAGCGCGGATGGCATCTACGGGGAAGTCCACGGCCTGCATGAACATGGCCTCGAGCCTCTTCAGCATTCCCGGAATGCTGTTTGCGTGTCCCGTGCTGAGGGATCCCGAGTGCCCCGTATTCATTGCGTTTATCATGTCAAAGACTTCGCCGCCTCTGACTTCCCCGACGATTATCCGGTCGGGCCTCATTCTAAGACTTGCCCTGACCAGATGAGTCATATCTACCCGGCCGCGGCCTGAAGTATTGGGACTGCGGCATTCCATGCGCACTATGTTTCTGATTTGATTGATCTGCAGTTCGGCAGAATCCTCAATCACGATCACGCGCTCTTCCGGTGGGATCAGCTGGGCGAGCACATTGAGCATGGTGGTCTTGCCGCTGGAGGTTCCGCCTGAAACGAAGCAGTTGTAGCCGCAGCGCACCAACACGTTAAGCGCCCGCGCGCATTCAAGGCTGACTGTTCCGTTCCTGATGAAGTCTCCCATTGTCATGACTCTCTCAGGAAATTTTCGAATGGTGAGTATCGGCCCGTTCAGAGCAATGTTTCCATATACAGCATTGACTCTCGATCCGTCGGAAAGACGTGCGTCTACTATGGGGTTAAGTTCGTTTATTTCCCTATGGACTCTGCCGGCGATCCGCCTGATCAGCTCCTGCAGATCCTCCACTGAGTCGAACGAAAGGGGGACTTGTGCTATTACACCTTCACGCTCGACGAATATGCTGTCGGGACCATTCACCATGATTTCCGAAATGGACTTGTCATCTATAAAGGGCTGCAGAATATCCATCTCGCACCGCAGCGAGAGGAAGAGCCTCTCAATGAGTGCAGTGTTGTCCCTGAAGCTGCAGGATGAGGACCGTTCCTGTGAGAACACATAGTCTTCGATGATGCCGAGAGCCCTGTCGTCTGTCATTTCCTCCACGGATTCAGTCAGCAGGAGTCTGATATCGCGAATATACTGTTTCACGTCTGCCTTTGTATAAAATGACATAAGTACCATTTATTTCCTTTCATGAAGCATAATACCACAGTTTCCATAATTTAGCAATAGCCTTTCGCCATGTTTTTAATATTTTCTTTTGTAGCAGACAGGTTGCTTTTGTGTTAAAATCACTTTATATATTTATAGGCATTATCATTATTATTTTGAGAGGTAACAAAATGAGTCAGGAACAACCGCAACTGCAGGGTGTTGCCGGACTGAAAAAGCATGACATCAAGGTTTCAGGAATCGTGTTCATGCTCTACTGTCTGGTCGCTGCAGGTGCATTCGGAATCGAGGAGATGATTCCGGAAGCTGGTCCGGGAATGACACTGTTGCTTTTGTGCATCTTCCCGTTCATATGGGCTTATCCGATCAGTTCTCTGGTCGCAGAATGCTCATCTGTTATGCCGTCAGAGGGCGGCGTGTACGTCTGGGTAAAGGAAGCCTTCGGCGAGTTCTGGGGATTCCAGACTGGCTGGTGGGCAACTGTATCCACATATATTACAAACGGCGTTTATGTAGCGCTGGTATCAGGCTATGTCAGCCAGATGATCCCGATGTCTTACGCAGGATCCCTGGCGCTGAAAATAGGCATGATTACCATCTTCACTATCGTAAATCTGCTTGGTCTGAGAGAAGTAGGAACTGTAAGTACCGTTCTGTCTCTGCTGATCGTAGCGGCATTCCTGCTGGTAGCCATCGTCGGCTTCTGCAACTGGAACGCCAACCCGGTTGAGCCATTCATGCCGGAAGACTACACACTGATCGACGGACTGGGCGGCGGTATCTGCATCTGCATCTGGATGTACTGCGGATATGAATGTATCTCCAACATGGCAGGCGAGGTCAAGAACCCTCAGGTTATTCCTAAGGGACTGAAGATCGCAATGCCGCTGGTAGCGCTGACATACGTGCTGCCTACGCTGGGCGGACTTGCAACTCTGCCGCAGGGCACATGGGAGATGTGGTCAACAGAAGGCGGATTCTCCGGTGACCATGTAGGATACGCTACAGTACTTACTTCAAACCTGGGACAGGCCTGGGGATATGTATTCCTCGTAATCGCCATCATTTCGCAGTGCGCGATATTCAATACTTATCTGGCATCAGGCTCCAGAGGCTTCTTCGTTCTGGCGGACGACCACCTCTGCCCGCAGTTCCTGGTAAAGGTAAGCAAAAACAGAGGCGTACCTTATGTAGGTATCCTCTCACTGGCAGTCGTTACATTCATTCTTTCGTTCAATGACTTCACGACGCTGGTATCAATGGAAGTTGTGTTCATGCTGGCACTGTACATCATCCTTCCGATCTCCGTCATCAAGCTGCGTCACAAGCTGCCTGTTGAGGAGAGAAGAAAGAGAGGCCTGTACATCATCCCTGGCGGAAACAAGGCCCTGATCTTCTACTGCGGATTCCCGATCGTCATCGCGATCATCGCACTGCTGATCAACGGAACAGATTATCTGACGACAGGTCTGATGGCTCTTTGCTCAGGACCGATCGCATACATCCTCTTCCGTAAGATTTGCGGCGGACTTTCAGTCAACGATCCTGAAGGCAATCCGGTCAACGGATTCGGAATCCCGAAGGGCGACACTGTCAGAATCGGCGTATTCTCACTGTGCGCAGGCGCCATGGCATTCTTCGGTCAGTTCTGGCTCAGATGGTATGAGATCAGCTGGGGCGAATGGGAACCGGATGATTATGACGTATTCTGCAATGTCATCCCTCAGGTACAGACTGGTCTGGCAATAGGCGGAGCGTCGAGGCTACACTCAACAAGTACCTCATGGAAGAGAAGACAGAATCATTCTTCGACTAATACAAAAGCAACAGGGCACCGCAACAAGCGGTGTCCTTTTTTAGTCCTTTGTTGACATTAAATACCAAAAATGGTAATATGCAACTGTTTCCAAAAGTGCTTTGGGTACGATTCTTGTTTATCATTGGGTATTGTTCCCATGCTTTTTAAGAAATCGTTCCCAAAACGAAAGAACTAGCAATACTGTTTTGGGTACATTTGTTGTCCTTTTATGGGAACCATTCCCAAGGATTTAACTGATTACAGCCCAAAACAGAAAAACGCTGATTTAAGGGATGGAATTAGAGATATGATGAATGAGTTCAGGGAAGCGATAAAACGCGAGCAGGGCCGAATTCAGAGGCTCATTAATCTGACAGATCAAAATGGTGGATTCGAAAAACGCGGATCTCTGATTGTCGACAGTCGCATAAGCGGTATCTACTGTTATGAGCGGTGTGGAAAGACAAAGAAATATCTAGGCAAATCGGAATCAGAAGCAGCAAAAGCCTGTTTAAGGGCCCACTTCCTCGAAGAAAAGCGAAACCGCCTGCTCTTTGACGAAGGTCTTCTTGACAATCTGACGCAGCAATACATGGATTACAACTATGAAGCGGTTTTCAGAGCTCTTCCGGATTCATACAGAAAAATTGCCCTGGAGGATTTCAACGACAGAAGATACGAAGAACTCAAGCAGTGGGCTGCAGAAGATTATGCCAAGAACAGTGCGCCGTTTCCGAATGCAAAAATCCACGCGTTGAATGGCCTGCGCGTCCGATCAAAAGGGGAGTGCCTCCACGCAAACATTCTGCTTAATAAAGGAATCCCGTTTCGTTATGACAGCATAATCACAATCACAGACAGTTACGGGAACACTAAGAACGTTAGTCCGGATTTCATGATTCAGAATTACGATTATTCACTGACCATCATTGAACATCTCGGACGTTTGTTTGACAAGAGGTACTCCCTTGATTTTGGAGAAAAGTGCTATTGGTACATGCAGGAAGGATTCATCCCGGGGAAAAACTTTTTCATAACAAGCGATGATATCAACGGAGGTACAGATACACAGGCAATCTGGGAAGTCGCAAAAGCAGTCGAGCGGCTGTTTTTCGCAAAGTAAAACAACTGCAAGTTCCATAAATGAATCGGAAGTCAGCCATTTATCTGAAGGCCGTTCTGTGATAAAGTATAATCACATAGGAGGATTTGAGATGATACCGCTTTCGACCAAGATGAGACCTACGAAACTCGAGGATTTCGTGGGGCAGAAGCACTTCATGTACGAAGGCTCGCTGTTTTATAATTCAATACGGAACAAGTCTTTTGAGTCGGCCATTTTCTTCGGGCCGAGCGGCACCGGCAAGACCACGCTGGCCCGCATCATAGCCGGAGAACTGGACGGCAGTTTTGTTGAAATAAACGCGTCGACAACAGGCACTAAGGAACTGAAGGAGATACTGAAAAACGCAGCTGACCGTTTCAACGGTCTGCTCCAGGAGACGACAGTCCTCTATGTGGACGAGGTTCACAGATGGAACAAGCTGCAGCAGGATTCGCTGCTCAAGGCGATCGAGGACGGCGTGATCAAATTCATCGGCAGCACGACGGAGAACCCTTACTTTTCGATCAACAACGCGATTCTTTCGCGCGTCAGGAACATCTACGAATTCAAGCGCCTGTCTGCCGACGAGATTCTGATAATACTGAAGAGGACCCTGGCTGACAAGGAGAAGGGCTTCGGAGGACTCGATGTCAGATACGACGAGGAGGCGCTGTGCACCCTGGCCGCAATGGCAGGCGGAGACTGCAGAGTGGCTCTCGACGCTTTGGGATTCATCGTAGACAACCTTGAAGAAGGCAGCGTCCTCAACAGGGAGATCGTGGCCGAGGCCATGCAAAAGCAGACTACCTTTTACGACAAGGAAGAGGATAAGTACAATCTGCTTTCAGCTCTTCAGAAGTCAGTTCGCGGTTCAGATCCGGACGCGGCCATACACTACCTGGCCCGCCTCATCGACGGCGGCGCTGATGAGATGATGATAGGGCGGCGACTTATGGTCATGGCCAGCGAGGACATCGGAATGGCTTATCCGAATGCCATTTCAATCGTGACTTCCTGCGTGCAGGCGGCCCAGATGATAGGATTTCCTGAGGCGCAGATTCCGCTGGCCCATGCGGTAATCCTGATGGCGTCGTGTCCTAAGTCCAACCGCGCCAATGAGGCCCTGAACGCGGCTCTGTCCGACATCCATTCCAGAAAGATCGACGACGTTCCGGCCCACCTGATGGACTCCCACTACAGCGGCGCGTCAAAGCTTGGCAGGGGACAGGGCTACAAGTATCCGCACTCATACGGCGGCTACGTCACGCAGCAGTACCTGCCGGACGATCTGTATAAAGAAGGCGTGCGCTACTACGAGCCGTCGTCCAACGGCAGCGAGGCGGCCTTCAAAAAGTATCTGGAAGAGCTCAGGGAAATCGACAGAAAGAACGGGAAATAAAATCGACTGACAGAACGGAACAATCGACTGATAGAACGGAACAATCGACTGATAGAACGGAAACAGCTGATGATTATCAAGAACGGTGACAGAACAATTACACTGGCCGAGACGGCAGGCTTTTGTTTCGGCGTGAAGAGGGCGATGGAAATCGCTCTTGATTCCGCGCCCGCGGCAACTCTAGGACCGCTCATCCACAATGAAGCGGCGGTCGCGCGTCTCCGCGAGGAAGGCGTCAGCGTCATAAATAATCTCGGTGAAGCCGACGGGCTGCCGGTCATCATCCGCTCCCACGGGGAGGGCAAAGCAACCTATGAAGACGCAAAAGCAAAGGGCATTGAACTGATAGACGCAACGTGCCCTTTTGTAGAAAAAATACACCGCATCGTCAGTGAAACGGACAGGCAGGTCGTGATTGCGGGAGACCCGGATCACGCCGAGGTAAGAGGCATTGCGGGATGGTGCCCGGATGACCGGCCGGCGCTGGTTTTCCAGACGGCGGAAGAAGCAAAGGACAGACTGCCTTTGCATGAAGGGGAGGACGGGCTGCCTTTGCATGAGGCTCTGCTCGTGGCGCAGACGACGATCAAGCAGGAAACCTTTGACGGAATCGCGCAGGCTCTTGAAGAAGCCGGTCTTGATGTGGACGTGCGGAACACGATTTGCAGCGCCACATCGAAGAGACAGGAGGAGTGCGCCCGGATTGCAGCCGACAGCGATATGATGATCGTCATCGGCGGGAAGGGGAGCTCAAACACCCGTAAGCTCTTTGAAATAGCTTCCAAATACTGTGAACGCACCTTTTTTGTTGAAAATATAGAGGATTTACCGTTGCACGAGGTCCGGAAGTGTAATAAAATAGGAGCGGTGGCCGGTGCATCGACGCCGGACTACACAATTAAGGAGGTTATTGCCAAAATGAGTGACGTAACACTTGAAAACAAAGAAATGACTATGGAAGAACTGCTTCAGTCTGACGAGTTCAACAAGACACTGAAGCTGCCGAGAAACGGAGAAATCGTAGACGGCAAAGTTCACCAGGTTAACGCTGAAGAAGTTATTGTAAATCTTGGAGTCAAGAAAGACGGAATCCTGCAGAAATCAGAAGCCAGTCTTGAAGAAGGACAGACCCTGGCCGATGCTTACAAAGTAGGTGATGAAATCAAGGCTAAGGTAATCAAGACTGATGATGGAGATGGCGGGATCCTGCTGTCAACAAAGAAACTCGAATACATTGCCAACTGGGAAGAAGTTGTCAAAGCGTATGAAGATAAATCAGTTATCGAGGTCAAAGTCACAAGAGCTGTCAGAGGCGGCGTGATTGCCGAGTACAAAGAGTTCTCCGGATTCATTCCACTTTCACAGCTGTCAGACCACTTCGTAGTAGACGCAGAGGAGTTCGTTGGACAGACAATGAACGTAAGAGTATTCAGAATCGACCCTGCTAAGACGAAGGCTGTATTCTCACACAAGATGTATCTGGCTGACGAGAGAAAGAAGCTCGTTCAGGAGATCTGGGAGAAGCTCAACGTGGATGATGTAGTTGAAGGTACTGTAATGAGATTCACCGACTACGGCGCATTCGTAGACATCGGCGGAATCGACGGACTGCTCCACATCTCAGAGATTTCATGGGGCAAGCTGAAGCACCCTCAGGAAGTTCTTTCAATCGGCGAGAAGATCAACGTCAAGATTCTCTCCATGAACGAAGAGAAGGAAAAGATTTCACTCGGTCTCAAGCAGAACACTCCAGAACCATGGAGCGTAATCGATGAGAAGTACGAAGTTGGTCAGGTAATCGAAGGCAAGGTAGTCCAGATCAAGGAGTACGGCGCATTCGTAGAACTGGAACCGGGACTCGACGGACTGGTTCACATCTCAGAGGTTGCTCACAAGAGAGTTGAGAACATCAACAACGAACTTCAGGTAGGACAGACTGTCAATGTCAAGATCCTCGAGATCGACAAAGACAGAAAGCGTATCTCACTGAGCATCAGAGAGACAATCGATCCTCCAACTCCTGAAGAGATCGCAGCTGAGAAGGCTGCAGCGGAAGCTGCAAAGGCAGCAGCAGAGGCTGAGGCACCTGCTGAAGAAGCTGCTCCTGCTGAGGCACCTGCTGAAGAAGCACCAGCTGAAGAGGCTGCTCCTGCTGAGGAAGCACCTGCTGAAGAGCCTGCTGCAGAGGAAGCTCCTGCTGAAGAAGCCGCTCCTGCTGAGGAAGCACCTGCAGAAGAAGCGTAAGCTGATCATTAGAAGAATAACAAGAGCCGCTCCGTGTGAAGCGGCTCTTTTATTGTTTTCGTTTATTGCACGGTCACAGATTACTGCGACGCTTCGATCAGCTCCTTCGCCGAGGCGAGGGTGGTCGGAGTGATGTTTTCGCCGCCCAGGAGACGTGCGATCTCGCGGACCTTTTCCTCATCGGAAAGAGGATCCACAGAGGTGTAGGTCATGACGTCGTCGGAGTGCTTCCAGATGCGGTAGTTGCTTGTGCCGTACGCGGCGATCTGAGGCAGGTGCGTGATGCAGATGATCTGGTGGCGGCGCGAGATCTCCAGCAGTTTGCGGCCGACGACCGACGCCGCGATTCCGCTGATTCCGCTGTCTATTTCATCGAAGATCATCGTAGGTATGTGATCGTAATCTCCGATTATCTTCTTGAAGGCCAGCATGATGCGGGACATCTCGCCGCCTGACGCGATCTTGCTCAGAGGCTTGAGCGGTTCGCCGCGGTTGGTGGTTATCAGGAATTCCACGATGTCGGTTCCCTCCGCGGAGAACATTGCGTTTCCTGCTGAGTCAACAGCCTTTTTAAAATCTATTGCAAAGGCAGCCTCGCCGAAGTTGAGCTGACTCAGCTGCTCGGTAATCAGCTGTTCAAGCTCTGCGGCAGCGGCCTTGCGCAGTTCGCTCAGTTTGTTCGACGCAATTTCGAGAGCCATCGCCGTGCGCTCGATCTTTGCCTGCAGAGCGGCAATCTCTTCATCAGCGTTGTCGATGGAGGAGAGGCGTTCACGCAGTTCGTCGGCATATTCCAGCAGCTCAGGAATTGACCGGCCGTGCTTTTCCTTGAGACGCTTGATCGTCTCATATCTGCCAATTGCCTCATCGAGAGCGGCAGGGTCGAACACTGTTCCGTCGCGCATTTCGCGCAGCTCGGAGCAGGCGTCCTCATATTCATAGTAGAGACTCTCCAGACGGCGGCTGAGCTCTGCCAGTTCCTTCGTGTACTGCGAAGTCTCACCGACTGTGTCGGAGACCTGCTTCATTGCGGAAAGAATCGAGTAGTCGCTTTCCGACGCTGTCTGGTACGCTCCGGCGAGACAGCTGAAGATCTTTTCGCTGTTCTGCAGGAGTGATATTTCATCCTCGAGCTCGGCATCTTCGCCTTCGCGGAGGTGAGCGTCTGTTATTTCCTGAAGTTCAAATGACATGAAGTCACGCTGACGTTTTCCTTCAGCCTGGTCTTTTTTAAGACGCGCGAGTTCCTCACGCAGGCCGGTGTACTCGGCAAAAAGAGCCCCCACGTCTGCCTTTGCAGGAAGAACTGTGTCCTTGCGGTAGAGGTCGACGAGGCGGATGTGATTGTCTGGGTCGAGCAGCGACTGGTGGTCGTATTGGCCGTGGATGTCCGCGAGACCTTTGCAGAACTGGCTGAGCGTGCTTAAAGTCACTATTTCGCCGTTGATGCGGCAAAGGCTGCGGCCGGCTGAAGAAACCTCGCGGGTGATCACGTACTCGGCCGGACCATCTGAGGCCGGACCATCTGAGTCGCTGTTGCTTTTGCCTTCGACGGTGGCGACGAGCTGAATGACCGCTTTGTCCGTTCCGGAACGCACAAAAGCAGTGTCTGCCCGGCTGCCCAGAGCCAGGCTCACTGCTTCTATTACGACTGATTTGCCGGCGCCCGTTTCGCCGGTGATGATATTGAGGCCGTCATTGAAATCGATCTCAACGTTTTCAATGATGGCGAAATTTCTGATACTGATATGTCTGATCATTTTTTACTGCTTTTCCAGAAGACCGCGGAGGATTTCCACGACTTCGTCCGAATTTGCCGGATCGTCCGTGACGAGAAGAAGCGTGTTGTCGCCGGCGACGGAGCCGATGACGTGCTTCAGTTCCATTGAATCGAGAGCCTCGCCCGCAGCGTTGGCGCATCCCGAAAGGCACTTGAGCAGTACAATGTTGCCGGACTTGTTGATTGACCTGACGGTGCTGCGGTATATGTCGATGAGACGGGCCGGAATAGGGCCGTCATCGCTCTTTGATACAGCGTATTTGTATTTCCCCGAAGACGAGAGAGTCTTTATGAGCTGGAGCTCCTTTATGTCGCGGGAAATCGTCGCCTGAGTTACCTCGTAACCGTAGTCGCGAAGCATTGAAGCGAGTTTGTCCTGAGTCTCAATCTCGTTGTTTTCGATTAATTCGAGTATTTTGTTCTGTCTGGATATGCGCATTTGGGCCTCCTTTTAGAATTTCTGCTCGTTTTCGGAGAAATAATTACTCTATATTATTCATAATTATACCATAAGACGGAGTGTTCTGAAATCCATGAAGCGTATTTTAATTGCACTAGTTTTGGGTAGACAAACACTTGTTCGTCATGTTATAATCAAGGCGCAGAAAGCTGCAAATGAGGTGCTGGATGATTATTCTGGGAATAGATCCGGGGTACGCCATCATGGGGTGGGGCGTCATAGAAAAGACGGGAAACCACTTCAGAGCCATTGATTACGGCGCGGTTACAACGGAAAAAGACATTGACATGCCTCAAAGGCTGGAAATCCTATACGACGGTCTCAGGGAGATCATAGAGGAGTACAGGCCCGAGGAGGCGAGCATTGAAAAGCTGTTTTTTAATACAAATACGACTACGGCCATCAATGTCGGGCAGGCGCGCGGAGTCGCGATGCTTGCCTGTGTTAAGGGCGGCCTGAATGTTTGTGAATATACACCGCTTGAGATCAAGCAGGCGCTGGTCGGCTACGGCCGTGCTGACAAGAAACAGGTGCAGTTCATGGTCAAGACGATGCTCAATCTGGCCGAAGTGCCGAAGCCTGATGACACGGCGGACGCGCTGGCGGCGGCGATTTGCCACGGACACAGCGCCGACAACAGACTGCGGCAGAGATTAGGGAGATAACAGGCTGCGGCAGATGACAGGAGATAACAGATGATAGGATTCTTGAGAGGAATTCTCGCCGATAAAGGCGACGGATACATAATAATAGACGTGAACGGAGTCGGCTACCAGGTGTTCGTGCCGGCCAATTCTACCGCTTACCTCAACGCTGAGGGCGAGGAAGTGCTCGTGTACACATCAATGATAGTTCGCGAAGACGACGTGAGCCTTTTCGGGTTCTCAGGCAAAGGCGAGCTGGACGCTTTCAGAAAGCTCATAGGCGTAAGCGGCGTAGGGCCGAAGGCGGCCATATCGATTCTGTCTTCGTTCACGCTGGATCAGTTCAAGCAGGCGATAGTTTTCGAGGACTCCAAGTCACTGCAAAGAGCAAACGGCATCGGCAAGAAAACCGCCGAGAGAATCGTGCTGGAGCTCAAGGACAAGTTCTCCGCAGCGGCGCCTGACGGATCGTATCTGGACGCGGGCGCGCCTGAGGAAGGCGCAGCGCAGGGCGGAAGGAGCGAAGCGATAAGCGCTCTCGTGGCTCTCGGTTATTCGAGAGGCGAGGCGACAAGCGCTCTGGCTTCAATTGCGGAAAAGGATCTTACGACGGAAGAGTATATCAAGCGCGCGCTGAAGAATCTGTTTTAACTGATACTTCGGAATGCGCACATGGAGATGACAATGGATTACGAGGAGAGAATAACATCAGCTCAGCTGGGACAGGGCGAGGAGAGAAGCGAATTCAGCATCAGGCCTAAGACCCTGAGCGAGTACATAGGACAGAGCGCGGCTACGGACAATCTCAAGGTCTTTATCGAGGCGGCGAAGATGAGAGGCGAGCCTCTTGATCACGTCCTCTTTTACGGGCCTCCGGGACTCGGCAAGACCACACTCGCAGGCATAGTCGCCAACGAGATGGGCGTCGACATCAGGATCACATCGGGACCTGCCATAGAGAGGGCCGGCGATCTGGCTGCCATACTCACGAATCTCAAGCCCGTCGGCTCGTTCCATACGGCTCGACATTGCCAGATTCACGCTGATCGGAGCTACTACCAGAGCGGGAAGCCTGAGCGCGCCGCTGAGAGACCGTTTCGGCGTCAGCTGCAAGTTTGAGCTTTATACGCCGGAAGAGCTGGCGGACATCATCCGCAGAACCGCGGGGCTGCTCGACGTTTCTGTCGATGAGCAGTCGGTTTACGAGATGGCAAGACGCTCCCGCGGCACGCCGCGTGTGGCGAACAGGATACTCAAGAGAGTGAGAGACTTCTCACAGGTCAAGGGAACCGGAGCCATCGACATCGACATAACCAGAAGCGCTCTTGAGGCGCTGGGCGTCGACTACATGGGGCTGGAGAACCTTGACAGGGAGATTTTGCGCAATATCATCGAGAGGTTCGACGGAGGTCCGGTGGGAATAGATACCATCGCGGCGTCGATCGGCGAGGAGCGCGTCACCATAGAGGATGTTTACGAGCCTTACCTGATACAGATAGGCTTCCTGAACAGAACCAAGAAGGGGCGTGTCGTATCAAGGGCAGCGTACAATCATCTGGGACTTGATTACGCCGGGGATGATTCTGATGGTACAGATGAGACCGATGATGACATGCAGATGTCCCTTGATGTATAATTGACGCAAGAAAGAATTTTGTCTTCGTTCAGACGAAAGGATGCACATGAGAATAGAAGAATTCGATTATGAATTACCGAAAAGGTTAATAGCACAGAAGCCTGCAGACAAGCGTGACTCGTCCAGGCTTCTTGTTGTACACAGGGACAGAAATGATGACGGAAGCTGGGGCGATGTGAGGATCGAGCACAGGCACTTTTTTGATATCCTCGAATACCTGCACGAAGGAGACTGCCTCGTGCTAAACGACAGCAAAGTCATCCCGGCGCGTCTCTTCGGCCGCAAGGCAGTAAAAGACGCCGGTAAGGGCGGCGGCAACGGTGGCAGGAACGGCGGCAGCAAAAGCTCCGGCAACGGCCAGGGCGGAGCCCACGTCGAGTTCCTGCTCATTAAGAGAGTAGGCGGAGATAAATGGGAGGTAATGGTCAGGCCGGGAAGGAGACTTAAGCCCGGCGACGACGTCATCTTCAGCGGACCGGGAAGCGAATTGCCTGACGGCCCTTTGCTCAAGGCGCACATAATAGATTTCGGCGCGGACGGCACGCGTATAGTGGAGTTCGAATATGAGGGGATCTTCATGGAGAGGCTGGAGGAAATCGGCAGCATGCCTTTGCCTCCGTATATAGAGAGGCCTTCCGACGACGCCGATAAAGACCGTTACCAGACGGTGTACTGCAGGGAAGAGGGGTCAGTCGCGGCGCCGACTGCGGGACTGCATTTTACCGATGAACTGCTGGAAGCGGCAAAGGCAAAGGGCGTGGAACTGGCATACGTGACTTTGCACGTTGGAATCGGTACGTTCAGGCCGGTCAAGGTCGAAAACATCGAAGAGCACCACATGCATTTTGAGGAGTACTCGGTGCCTGAGGAATCCGCGCAAATCATTAACAAGGCAAAGCGCGAGGGACGGCGCGTAATAAGCGTCGGAACCACATCGACGCGAACTGTCGAGAGCGCCGCGTATTTCGATGAGAACGCGGAATGCGGCGGAACAGAAGGCTGCGGTGCAGACGGCGGCGGAGCAAAAGGCTGCTGGCAGGTGAAGTCGGGAGAGGGGAGCACGGGCATATTCATATATCCAGGCTACGAGTGGAAGATAATCGATTCCCTCATTACAAACTTCCACCTTCCGAAGTCCACACTGCTCATGCTCATATCAGCGCTGTACGACAGGGAAAAGATACTTGAAGTTTACGAGGAAGCCGTTCGGGAGGAGTACAGATTCTTCTCATACGGCGACGCGATGTTCATAGAATGATACGTCTTAGAAAGGGAAGAAAAAATGACTGCGGTAACATTTGATTTGCTAAAGACCGACGAGAGAACGAGGGCGAGGCGGGGCATAGTCCATACGCCACACGGCGATATTCAGACGCCTATATTCATGCCTGTTGGAACTGCGGCCACAGTAAAGGCCATGCGCCCTGAACAGGTTGAAGAGATGGGTGCCCAGATCATCCTGAGCAACACGTACCACCTCTATCTGAGACCGGGCCACGACATCGTGAAGGAGGCAGGCGGTCTGCACAAGTTCATGAACTGGAACAAGCCGATTCTTACAGACAGCGGTGGATTCCAGGTTTTCAGTCTGGGCAAAATGCGCAAGATAACTGAAGAGGGCGTTAAGTTCCAGTCACACATCGACGGCTCAAGGCACATGCTGTCGCCGGAGAAGTCGATAGAAGTGCAGCACGCGCTGGGCTCAGACATAATGATGGCATTCGACGAGTGCGCGCCTTATCCTGCGGACAGAGACTACGTCAAAAGGTCCTTTGAACGCACGAGCAGGTGGCTTGAGCGCTGCAAAGCCTATCACGAGGAATACTGCGAGAGAAGCGGCGGAGAGAGCCAGGTGCTTGGCGAAGGCGTCAACCAGTCTCTCTTTGGAATAATGCAGGGCGGAGTCTATAAAGACATGCGCCGTGAGAGCGCCGCACAGGTCGTAGACATGGATTTGCCTGGTTACTCCATCGGAGGTCTTTCCGTAGGAGAGCCGAAGGAGATAATGTACGACGTCATGGACGACTGCGTGGAGCTTTTGCCTAAGAACAAGCCGCGCTATCTCATGGGTGTCGGAAGTCCTGACTGCCTTTTCGAGGGTGTTGAGAGGGGCATAGACATGTTCGACTGCGTACTCCCGACGAGAATCGCGCGTCACGGCATGGCCATGACATCACAGGGGCGCGTGAACATAAAGAACAAAAAATATGAGCGCGATTACACGCCGCTCGATCCTAACTGCGACTGCTACGTCTGCAGAAACTACAGCAGAGCATATCTGAGGCATCTCTTCAAGGCGGATGAGATTCTCTCCGCGATGCTGATGTCGACACACAATCTGCACTTCCTCATCAAGACCATGGAGAATATCAGACAGTCGATCGATGAAGGAAGATTCAGCGAATACAAGAAGGAGTTTTTTGATGCTTACGGAGAATTCTAAGGCGGTTTGCGGTAACCATGAGACCTGCGGCGATCGCGAGATCTGCCGCGACTGGGAGTTCTGCGGCGGATGCAGATACCAGGGCGTGCCTTATGAAGAGCAGTTGGAAATAAAGGCCGCGGAGGTACGCGGGCTGCTCGACGCAAAGTCGATAAAATACGGCGAGCTCCTGCCGATCCAGCCGGCGCCGTCAAGATACGCCTATCGCAACAAGATGGAGTATACCTTCGGCGACATGGTCAAGGACGGGCCTACGACTCTCGGCATGCATCCGCGCGGCCGTTTCATGTCCATCATCACGGTGGACCAGTGCCAGCTCGTGCACGAGGATTTCAATACAATATTGCGCGCGACTCTCGATTTCGTCGAGAGCAAAGGCTACAGCCACTACCACAAAAAGCGCCACACGGGGCTCATGCGTCATCTCATAATCCGCAGAGGGATACATACCGGTGAGCTGCTGGTGAACATCGTAACTGCCTCTGACGGCAATGCAAAGGCAGACGGTCCTGCAGAAACATTCGACGAAGCGGGCTATGCCAAGATGATCATGGGGCTAGAGCTGGAAAACCGGGTCGTCGGCGTTTTGCGCACCATAAACGACAGACTTGCGGACGCCGTTTATTGCGACGAGCTGCGGATCCTCGCGGGACGCGATTACTACAACGAAGAGATAATGGGCCTGAAGTTCAGGGTCAGCGCCTTTTCCTTCTTCCAGACGAATGTTGAAGCGGTGGAGAATCTCTATTCATATGCTCTGTCGCTGATCGATGATTTCGAGGGCAAGGATGCCTTTGATTTATACTGCGGAACGGGAACCATAACCCAGGTTCTCGCCCAGAAGGCCAGGACAGCCCTCGGCGTGGAAATCGTCGAGGAAGCCGTTGAGGTCGCCCGCCAGACCGCGGAGCTGAACGGTCTGGATAACTGCAGATTCATAGCCGGGGACTGCTTCAAGGTGCTTGATTCAATCAGCGATAAACCTGACGTCATAGTCGTCGATCCGCCGCGCGTGGGAATAAAGAATGACGCGCTGGACAAGATAATCAGCTACGGCGTGGACCAGATCGTCTACATCAGCTGCAACCCTAAGTCACTGGCGGAGAACCTCTATTACTTCCAGTACTACGGATACCGCGTTGAATCCGTTAAACCATTCGACAACTTTCCGTTTACGAAGCATTGCGAGTGCGTTTGCCTCCTGTCTCGAAAGGAGTATAAAAAATGAGCAAAAGACCAAAGATCCGAATAAGCATTATCGACAGACGCGGTGAAAAAGGGTGCCACAGGGGGCATAAAATAGGACAGACTTTTGATTATGATACGCAGCGGGGTGACATTTGTCCGATGGCAATGCACTGTGGGTTCCCGTACATAGATATTTTAAGGTATGGTGGAAGCGTACCCGGTCAACCGAAGGGCGTTGCGGAATTCTGCTGCTCTGACGCCGATACCATTATGGTGTTTAAGGCTGAAATAGTTAACGATTAAAGTGGAGTTGAAAGGGATTTCTTTAATGAAAAAAGCATTGATTGTTTTAATCGTATTGTCATTGCTGCTGATTACAGCTGCATGCGGGGAGGAAAACGCTGTGGAATCTCAAACTGAGAAAGAGACATACACAATCGTCAAAACAGATGCGGAACCGGACTGGAGCAATGTGCCTGTTCTGCAGATCGACAACGTCCTGTGGACCGAGGACTGCGGAGTCCGTGCGCAGGGACAGCTGTGCTATTCGGAGGATGCGCTCTACGTTCATCTCAGCGCGGTCGAAAAAGATATTCGCGCCGAGAACACCGAACCGCTTTCGCCCGTATGGGAAGACAGCTGCCTTGAATTCTTCTTTAAGGTCGTTGACGAACCGAACTATTTTAACTTTGAAATCAACCCAAACGGCTGCCTTTGCGCGCAGTTCGGACCGGAGAAGACGGACCGCATTGATATAGTCAGACAGGACGCTGCGGAGTACTTCGATATCCGGACAGACAGAACGTCCGATGGCTGGGAAGTATATTACAAACTGCCTTTAAAGTTCTTCCAGTTGTTCTATCCGGACTATCAGTTCGAAGGGGAGCTGAACGCCAACTTCTATAAATGCGGGGACAAAACCGCTCAAAAGCATTATCTGTCATGGTCGCCTATCGACCTGGATTCACCGAACTTCCACTGTCCTGAGTACTTCGGGACCATTAAGTTCGAGTAGCAGGTGGTTTGTTCTCTTTTTGTATTCAGAGAAGAATCGTGATGTTATAATGTTATCGGGGCATAGAACTGTTACAGGAGAAGTATTATGAACATTCTCATCTATGGGATGATATATGCCGGAAGCGCGCTGATGGCCTACAACATATACCGTTACATTTGTTTCTCCAGAGACATAAGAAAACACGGAAACTGGGATCAGGAGCAGCGGCTCTTGCATCTTCCGATCTGGCTGCTGATCATGTTTTTCGCCGGATATCTGTTCGTAGGTTTCTTCGGGAAGCCGGATATCATCATGGCGGGCATTCTCTTTGGCGGGAGCATTTTCGTTTTTCTCATGCTTATTTTCATGCGGCGTACATTTAACAGGATTCAGGAGAATGAACAGCTTGAAATGAGGCTGTCTGCCGCTGAAGAGGCCAGCAAAGCGAAAACATTTTTCATGTCCAACATGTCTCATGACATTCGCACCCCGTTGAATGCAATTATAGGATATACCACGCTGGCAAATCGTGAGGAAGTTACATACGACGAAAAAAGCGGGTACATTGACAAGATTGAAATGGCGAGCCGTCAGCTTTTGGAAATAGTGAATGATGTGCTGGACATGAGCAGAATAGAAAGCGGAAAGCTCACTCTTGAACCTGCCCGTGTTAATCTGGAAAGCTGCGTACAGGAAGTAAGCGATCTGGTCAGGACCCAGCTGGAAGCAAAAGCAATCAAATTATCCGTATCATGCGATGTTACACATAAATGGGTGATGTGCGATAAGGTCATGATGGACCGCGCCCTGATGAATCTTCTGTGCAATGCCGGAAAGTTCACGCCGGAAAACGGCAGCGTGTCCATGAGTCTTACGGAGCTTGCCGGAGATGATGAGATCGGCAGTTATGAAATCCGCATAAAGGATACAGGCATCGGCATGAGCGAGGAGTTTGTGGAGCGCCTGTTTGTTCCTTTTGAACGTGAACGCACATCGACTGTCAGCAGAATCCAGGGGACGGGACTTGGTCTGGCAATAACAAAAAATATTATTGACATGATGGGCGGCGATATAACTGTACAGACCGAGCAGGGCGTAGGTACGGAGTTTACCATTACTGTAGGCTTTCCGCTTGCGGAACCTGATGAGGAAATCTGTTCCGACGAGGGGAATGAGGTTTCATTTGAAGGCTTGCGGGCACTGCTAGTCGAAGACAACATGATCAACATGGAAATCGCGCAGATGCTGCTCGAACAGTCCGGATTCCTGATTGAAACCGCCGAGAATGGAAAGATTGCCCTTGAAATGACAGCGGCATCCGAGCAGGGATACTATGATGTTATCCTGATGGATATTCAGATGCCGGTGATGGATGGCTATACAGCAACAAAGGCGATTCGCGATCTTCCGGACGAAGGACTTGCAAATATCCCAATCATCGCAATGACAGCGAACGCGTTCCAGGAGGATATAAAGAAAGCCGAAGAAGTCGGGATGAACGGACATATTGCCAAGCCGCTTGATATCCCAAGCATGAAGGCCACTCTGCAGCAGGTGCTGAGCAGTAAAACCGCCTCGCACAGGGAGCGTGAATCGTGATAAAAAAACACTGGCCATTACTGTTTACAGGACTGGTGATAATCATCAGCATAATACTATGGATTACGGCTGCATCTTCAGCAGATACAGGCGTGGGGATTTTTTTTGGCGTAGTCATATTCATGTTTCTGTTCCCGCTTGCAGGCGCGGTGCTCGGAGGCTGGTACGGATGGACGTTAAAGTCGCCGTGGAAATGGCTTCTGGCTCCTGCGGCATATCTCGGGGTCGTTCTCTATCTCGTCGCTGTGGATCTGATAGTCGATACCGGTTACATCGATATCGGCTCGTACCTGTCCATCGGCCTGTTTACGGGAATTGCGTGCCTGGCTGTTGAAGCGATTACAAGCGTCATCGCATGGCTGGCGAATAAAAGGAAATAGAAACATGGAATAAAAGCCGGTTAGAGTTATCAGAAGGGACTTTATATTTATGAAATACGAGGACATAGTCAATAACAAAGAGATTCTGGAGTATTACGAGAAGGGCAACGCCATACTCGACGCGCTGGGATATACAGATCATTCCACAGTGCACACGAAGCTCGTCGCTGAAAAGGCAGCGGAGATTCTGGAGACCTTCGGATATAGTGAGGAGGATATAGAGCTCGCAAAAATTGCAGGGTTCATGCATGACATCGGAAACTCGATCAACAGACATCATCACGCTGAGTACGGCGCGCTGCTGGCAAACGAGATACTGAAAGAAACAGACATGCCCCTCGCCGACAGGGTCAGAGTGGTTTCCGCCATAGCCAACCACGATGAATCGGACGGAGTTGCTGCTGATCCTATTTCCGCGGCGCTCATAATCGCTGACAAAAGCGATGTGCGCAGAAGCAGAGTGCGCGCGAAGGACCCGATGCTCTTTGATATTCACGACCGTGTTAACCACGCAGTAACCGGAACGCGGCTCAGATGCGGCGCGGAAGAAAAACGCATCACACTCTATCTGAACATCGATGAGAATAACTGCACGATGTATGAGTACTTTGATATCTTTCTGAACAGGATGACGATGTGCTCGCACGCGGCAAGAATATTCGACGCTTACTTCTCATTAAAAGTAAACGGACAGAAGGTTCTGTAATAAGGACAGGTTGCTTTTGCAACAGGGATTGTTGCTTTTGCGATAATAATTATCTCAGAAACTTAATACGTTTGGAGAAGAACTGCTCATTTTGCTTCCAAAGCGAGATGAGCTGTTTTTTATGTCTGCACAGTTTCTCGGTGCAGCCCTCGCAGCTGAGAAACGCGTTGGTGTTTTCCGAGAATCTCTCGGGATGCATGAAGAATATGACCTCCCAGATTACCAGCAATATTACTGACATGCCGAGGAGGCTCCAGGTGTAAAGGCCCGGAACGAAGAACAGCGGGGTGAACATCATGGCGAAATCCCAGTTGTAAATGCGGCAGGTCACGCAGCATCTGTTCTTGAAGAACAGGGTCTGGAAAGGGCAGAAGAAGAGTATGCATATCATGTCGCCCACTGAGAACAGGGAGCACAGGAGCAGCATGAAATCATCGTTGAGAATTCCTATAAGATGCAGCGCTCCGAATATGCCGTTGAAGAGAATCCATGTGAATACGACCAAGATCGTCGCGTGGTTATCCGAAATGACAATGTCGGTGTTTCCGGTCTTTTGGAAGTTTCTCGCGAACTGCTTCTGGCAGCCGGGACTTCTGATGCCGGAAGGGAAAAGTCTGGCTATCATCTCGCACATAAAGAGAACCCACAGCGCCGTCATTATGAAGCGGTGTTCTTCAAAATGATACATGATTGTGCTTTTGCCGTTTACCAGGCCGCCGATCCACAGAATCAGCAGAATTACGCATAACGCTGTGCGCCATGTGAAACTGATGTAGTGCGCGATCATGACGGGCGACAGTTTTTTTCGCATTGCGGTCCCACTCCATTTGCGATGATTTATCTCCAATCACATACCACGTAAATTTTAGCCCTATATCGGCCGAAAATCAAATACTTGTCACGCCGCGAATTATAGTATACTCGCGGGAATTATAGTATACTTACGGTATGAACATTTCTTTCGCGGAAAACCTTCAGCTCGACAGGAGCAAGTGGCTCAGTCTTCTGGGCGTAACTGAAGAGCATCTCGCAAAGGCGGAAACCGATGAGAAGATGGGCGCGGCTCTGGAACG
>CADAHK010000044.1 GCA_902787725.1 uncultured Eubacteriales bacterium
CTGGATAATTTCGATAAGGAGATCTCACAGAATCTGAAGATGATTCTGAAGAAGAAGGGAGTGGATATCCACACTTCCGCCATGGTCAGCAGATTTGAAGACGCCGGAGACGGCAAGGTGACTGCTTTCTATGAGGAAAAAGGAAAAGAGCAATCCGCTTCAGGAGATTACATCCTCGTAGCCGCTGGCAGGCGTCCTGTTACGGAAGGACTCTTCGCAGAAGATGCGCAGCCTGAAATGAACGGCAGGTATGTTAAAGTTGACGATGCGTTCCGCACGAGCATCCCCGGCGTATATGCCATAGGTGATCTGATCGGCGGAATTCAGCTGGCCCACGCTGCGTCAGCCCACGGAATTCGCGCGGTCGAATCCATTTGCGATTCGTCAGCTACCCAGAACGTTTCCGTAGTTCCAGCGGGCGTTTACACAGATCCGGAGATCGCCATCGTAGGCATGACAGAAGCCCAGGCTAAGGATCAGGGAATCGATGTCATAACCGGCAAGTTCATCATGAGCGCCAACGGCAAGAGCCTCATCACCAAGGAGGAGAGGGGATTCATCAAGGTTGTTGCGGAGGCCGGTTCCGAGAAGATTCTTGGAGCGCAGATGATGTGCGCCCGCGCCACCGACATGATCGGTGAGTTTACGACCGCTATCGTAAATGATCTTACGATCTCGGATATGCTCAAGAGCATCATGTCACATCCGACCTACAGCGAAGGAATAGGGGAGGCATTGGAAGACGCCCACGGCATGTCGCTGCACACGGTGCCGCGTCCATCTCGGCGTTAAACAGCTGAAAATAATGCAGCAAAAGCAGCCCGCTCCTGGGCTGCTTATTACTGTTTTTGTGCAGTTGATTAAAGGCATGCATGTGATGTATAATAAATAATTGTTGATAAACAAAGACCTTATTTGCGGAGGATAATGATACAAATGGAAAAACTGGGACTGAATACTTTACGGGAAATGTTTCTAAGCTACTTCGAGAAACAGGGGCATTACAGGAGAGAGAGCTTTTCGCTGATTCCTGAGGATGACCCGAGTCTGCTTCTCATAGGAGCCGGAATGGCCCCTCTGAAGCCTTATTTCGCAGGTATAAAGACACCTCCGTCAAAGAGGATGACCACCTGTCAGAAGTGCATCAGAACAGGTGACATAGAGAACGTCGGATATACGGACAGACACGGCACTTTCTTTGAAATGCTGGGAAATTTCTCCTTTGGCGACTACTTCAAGAAGGAAGCAATTACATGGGGCTGGGACTTCTCGACAAATGTCCTGAAGATGCCGGAAGACAAGCTCTGGGTAACCATATATGAAAACGATGAAGAGGCATTTGACCTTTGGCACAACATGATCGGTCTTCCTGAGGAGAAGATCGTCAGGCTGGGCAAGGAAGACAACTTCTGGGAAATCGGAACAGGCGGACCTTGCGGACCTTGTTCGGAGATCTACTTTGACAGGGGAGAAGAGCATGGCTGCGGCAAGCCTGACTGCAAGCCGGGCTGTGAGTGCGACAGATACGTTGAATTCTGGAATCTGGTATTCACCCAGTTCAACAAGGAAGAAGACGGTTCATATACCGATCTGCCTAATCCTAATATCGATACGGGCCTGGGCCTTGAGAGACTCGCCTGCATCATGCAGGAGACGAGCTGCATTTTTGACGTTGACACGATCCGTTCGGTGCTGAGACAGGTCGAGAACGTATCAGGCGTCGAGTATAAGGACGGAACTGTACCTACCGACGTCTCACTGAGAATTATTACAGACCATCTGCGTTCCATGACCTTCATGATCAGTGACAACATTCTGCCTGGAAACGAGGGCAGGGAATACGTCCTGCGCAGGCTCATCAGAAGAGCCGCCCTCCACGGCCGCAAGCTTGGAATCAAAGGACCTTTCCTCGCGGAACTCTGTGACAGGGTCATCGACGAATCAGGAAGGGCGTATCCTAAGCTCGAAAAGCGCAGGGTCATGATCAAGAGAGTCGTCAGATCCGAGGAGGAGAAGTTCGCGGCGACTATCGATAAGGGCATGAGCATAATCGACGAGCACATCGCCGACATGGTCATCTCCGGAAGCAAGGTGCTCGACGGCGCAAAAGCATTCAAGCTTCATGATACATATGGGTTCCCAATTGATCTGACCAAGGAAATCATGGCTGAAAAAGGCTATGAGGTGGACGAGGAAGGCTTCGCTGCTGAGATGCAGCGTCAGAAGGAACTGTCCAGAACCGAGCAGGAGATGGAAGGCGCCGGATGGAAGAATGAAGAGCATGAGCTTGGTATTTCCGATGCGACGGAATTCACAGGTTACGATACAGTCAGCACGCGCACAGTTTTAAGACATATTCTGACGGAGAACTTCGAAGAAGCCGGCAAGGCAGCGAAGGACGACAGGTGCGTCTTCATAGTCGACAAGACTCCGTTCTACGCCGAAAGCGGCGGACAGGTAAGCGATGACGGTTATATCTACAACGAACACGGCGGCATAGCCCACGTTGTGGACGTCAAAAAACACGACTCGGTCTATGTGCACACCGTATCTATAATGCGGGGCGAGTTTAATGAGGGTGATTCTGTGGACGCAATGGTGAATACGCCTGTCAGAAACATGACGGCATCCAATCACTCCGCGACGCATCTGCTCCACAGGGCGCTGCGTGAGGTTCTCGGAGACCATGTAAAGCAGTCAGGATCACATGTGGACAAGAACGGACTCAGATTTGACTTCTCTCACTATGAAGCCATGACCGATGAGGAAATTCAGAAAGTCGAATCAATTGTAAATGATAAGATCAGACACTTCCTGCCGGTAATCACAAAGGTAATGGACATCGAGGACGCCAGGAAGGAAGGCGCGATGGCTCTCTTTGATGAGAAGTACGGCGATAAAGTCAGAGTTGTTTCCATCGGTGATTACTCGAGAGAGTTCTGCGGCGGTACCCACGTATCCAATTCAGGACAGATCGGGGCGTTGAAGATACTGAGCGAATCGGGCATCGCGTCCGGCGTCAGACGTATCGAGGCGATTACAGGTCAGGGCATTCTGAAGGATTACAACAAGGAGCAGCAGCTTATAAGCGATACGGCGGCAGCTCTTAAGGCTGACAGGAATCTGCTCGCGGAGAAGGCCTCCGCTCTCACTGACGAGGTAAAGGAACTCAGGAAGGAGCTCGCGCAGATCAAGGCCGCTGAAATGAGCAAGGACGCCGATTCATTCATTGATGACGCGAAGGAGATCAACGGCGTGAGACTTGTGACCAAAAAGTTCGAGGACTACGATATCGGCGATCTCAGAAATCTCTCCGATAATGTTAAGTCTTCCAACAAGAACGTCGCAATGGTATTCGCTTCCGTTAACGGCGGCAAGGTGACATTCCTCGTTTCCCTTACAGACGATCTGGTCGAGAAGGGCATGCACGCCGGAAAGATGATCAAGGAAATCGCAAAGGCAGCCGGCGGAGGCGGCGGCGGAAAAGCCGACATGGCCCAGGCCGGAGCGAAGGATCCGTCAAAAGTGGACGATGCTTTTGCAAAAGCAGAAGAATTAATATAGTTTAAGAGATATTTCTGCTATAAGGACTTGTAATTATTGGCAATCTGGTGTTATACTTTATTCACCAAGTGAACTGATTGGAGGTTTTGTAATGGACAGACAGACAAGGATGTATGATAACTTTGATAAAGTCGAGCAGAAGACAATCAAGGAGATTCTGACTATCGTATATGATTCTCTTGATGAGAGAGGGTATAACGCCATTGACCAGATGGTAGGATATATACTTTCCGGAGACCCATCATACATAACTAGTCACAACAACGCCAGAAATGTAATCGGCAGAATCGAGAGAGACGATCTGGTTGAGGAACTGATCAAGGCATATCTCGATAAATAATAAATGCATTCTTTTGTGGCGGGCTTTTTGTCCGCCACTTATTTTTGATTTTTGAAAAAACACATTGGTTTTCAATAACTAAATTATGTAGAGGAGAGCAGGTTGCGTAAAATCGGACTCGATGTAGGTGACAAGACAATAGGAGTCGCTGTCAGTGATGAACTTGACATCACTGCCCAGGGAATTACGACAATTGAACGTGTCGGGATCAAGAAGGATACCGGCAAAGTGTTGGAGTACATTAAAGAATACGGCTGCGATACCGTCGTCATCGGTCTTCCGCTTAAACTTGACGGAACTGACAGTCCGCAGACGGAGAAGGTGAGGGAATTCAGGCAAAAGCTTGAGAACAAGCTCAGGGGATCCGGCATGAATAACGTAAATATCGAATTCTACGACGAGCGTCTGACTACTGTGATGGCCGAGAAGGTGCTTATTGAGGCCGACATGCGGCGAAACAAGAGAAAAGAGATCATCGACCGTCAGGCTGCGATAATCATCTTACAGGGCTATTTGGACAGCCTGAAATAGATTGCGCATGCAACGATTGGCACAGACTTTGCTTTGTATTTAACACATAAGCAAAGTCTTTTTTTATGGAGGAACAACATGAGCTTCAACTTTTTTGTAAAGAGCAACATTGATTTCGGAAGAGGCGCGCTGAACGACTTATCGGAAATCATCAAAGGTTATAGTCTGAAATCTGTGATGGTCGTGTACGACGGCGGCGTGAAAGCGGCGGGAATCGCTGATAAAGTAGTCGGCGAAGTTGAGAAATCCGGCGTTTCATACTGCATATTCGACGGAGTAATTCCAAATCCTACGAATGATGTGGTTGAAGAGGCCGCTGTAATCGCAAAGGAGGCGAAGGTAGAGGGATTTGTCGCTGTAGGCGGCGGTTCCAGCATAGATCTCGCAAAGGCATTAGACAGACTATAAAGCACCAACATAGATTAAAGGGGCAGGGGAGTGCCCTGTGCCTCCCGTGCTCCTTTTTCTTGACATCGTAAAACAATAAACCATAAAATATTGGAGATGAAAACTTTATATATCGATTGCAGATCCGGAGCAAGCGGGGACATGATGCTTGGAGCGATGCTGTCTCTCGGCGTCCCTTTGGAAGTTCTGGAGAGGGGACTGGCAAGTCTCGGACTGAATGAGTTCGAACTGTCGGTGAATGAAAGAGAATACAACGGATCACCTGTAACGGATGTTGATGCGATCCTTTATAATAAAGAAAACGCCTGGACTCATCCTTACAGCGGCAAATACCGCAACTACAGGGAGATCAAGGAGATGATAGAGCGGTCAGATATCAATGAGCATGCGAAGAGGCTGAGCCGTAACATCTTCGATATCAAAGCTGCTGCAGAATCAGAGGCTCATGGCGTTCCTGTCGATGAGGTTCAGTTCCATGAAGTTGGAGCGGTGGACTCTATCGTGGACATCGTAGGTGCTGCCATATGCATTGATTACATAGGCGCGGACAATGTTGTTTCCACGCATGTCCCTACGGGGTTCGGAACAGTGCAGTGCGCATGCGGCACGCTTCCCGTACCGGCGCCGGCCACTGCCGCGGTGCTGAGAAATACAGGGCTTCCTCATTATCGTTCTGACATAGAGCAGGAGCTCCTGACGCCGACAGGCGCATCAGTACTTGCGGGGGTTGTCGATCGCTTTCTTGAGGAAGATGATTTTGAAGAGGCGTGGAAAGACGCTGAGCCGTGCGCAATCGGAAGAGGAACCGGAAAACGTGACACCGGTCTTCCGCCTCTGACAGTAAAATTGGTCGATACCATATAATGGAGTTAAGTACATATGAAAAGAATCTATCTGAATTGTGAAAACGGTATAAGCGGTGACATGGTACTGAATGCGCTGATCGATCTGAATGAGGACCCTCAGGCTGTGCGCAGTGAAATACACAGAATCAGTCATCTGATTGGCGCACCTCATGAGCATCATCACGAGCACAACCATGATCATGATGAACACGTTCACGAACACTTTCACCGCAGCTACAGCGATGTGAAGAATATTATCGATTCTCTGGATGTCAGCAGCGACGTGAAAGCTGTTGCGCAGCAGATCTACGCGGTTGTCGCAAAGGCAGAATCAACGGTACACGGTGATTCACTTGATGAACTTCATTTTCATGAGGTTGGGCGTGATCAGGCAATCGCCAACGTGGTAGGCGTTGCTGTTTGTCTGAATGAGCTTAAGACAGATGAAGTCATAGTTTCTGATATATGCGACGGACACGGAACAGTGAAATGCGCTCACGGCGTCCTGAATGTTCCCGTACCGGCAGTAAAGGCGATGCTGGATGATTGTGACCTTACTTACAGACAGACTGAACATGAAGGGGAGATGGTAACGCCGTCCGGGTTGGCAATGGTAATCGGATGCGGAGCAGTAACGGGCGATAAACCAGAAGGCATACCTGTTCGCACGGCAGAAGCATTTGGCGGACGGAGAACAGGAGAGCACGGACTGATTGCGGAGTTATATATAGACTAATACGATGATAATGGATTAAGACGATGGTAATGAAGTATGTAGTGCCGATTTTTCTGGCAGTATTGATTGGAACATGTCTGGCTATACAGCCGATTTTCAACACGACGGTAGCAAAGTTCACAGGAAGCATGTGGTATGCTGCGCTTTGCAGCTTGTCCGTGTCTATTTCCATTGTTCTCTGTATTTGTTTCCTGAACGACAGATTTGCGACGCTGCGCGGCGGGGGAGCAACGCAGATTCCTAAATACTACATTCTCGCCGGAATCTGCGGCATCATTATTTTAGCGTTTACAGTATTTTGCATTACAAAGATAGGGCCTGTAATGACCGCTTCGATTACTGTGTCTGTACAAATGATAGTAGCGACGCTGACAGCGCATTACGGATGGTTCGGAATAGACCATGAGCCTATCAACTGGGTCAAAATACTTGGCATTGTATTTCTAGTCGCAGGAGTTGTTCTGGTTAAGTTATCCATCAAAGGGGACTGACCCGATCAAGGGAGATTGACGTAAATGGCAGGGAACACCTTTCTGATTGAAAAGAGACTATATCAATTGAGCCCGGATCTGCATAAGCGGGTAAAGGAGTCTCTTTTTGTTTTGCAGAAACTCCTGTCAGACTATCTTATATATTTCCCTGAATTCACAGATCACGCCGAGACCCATTCCATTGCTCTCATAGATTACTGCAACAATCTGATGGGGGAGGATATCATCAATCAGATGAACGAAGATGAGCTGTACATTCTGCTGATGGGCTGCTATCTCCATGATGTGGGGATGGGCGTATCAGAGAATGACTATCATGAATTCTGTCAGGAGATCGATTTCGGCGATTATTTTGAAACCCATGAGGACGCAGCGGTATCAGATGTAATTCGTGCCTATCACAATGATTTCTCCGCTTGTTTCATTAAAAAGTACGCTCAGCTCTTTGATTTTCCATCTGAAAAACACGTTTTCGCCGTAATGCAGTCGGCAAGAGGGCACAGAAAAGCCGATCTGTTTGACGAACAAGCGTTCCCAATCGCGTTTGAACTGGATAACGGAAATACGGTTTGCCTGCCATACTTGGCGGCAATAATACGCCTGGCGGACGAGGTGAATGTCGCCGAAGACAGAAATATTAAGCTGATGTTCGATCCGGAGAAGGCCAGTACAGAGAAACAGAGAATGGAGAATGCGAAACACGAGGCGATAAAGAAAATGATTATTTATCCGTACAGGATAGAACTGGATGTGAAAACGGAGAGTGCGGAAGTGTACGCGGCAGTCGCGAACCTGGCAGTCAAACTGCAGAGGACACTCGACTACTGTATTAAGGTCGTTGATGAGAGAACAGGGTACCAAATCACACAGAGAAAGGTCATCATCAAAAGTTTGAAATAGTTGGAAGAGAAGAGAGACAACTCTTCCGATAATCATAATTTTGGGAAGAGATGGACCCAAAACAGCATAAAAACAGCGGGTGTGGCCAAATTCTTCCAAACCCGCTTGTGCCAAGGGCTTCAGCCCTTTTTTATTATATTATTGCTGAAAAACCGACGCTCTATTTTTCGATTTAAGCGATTTTTTAAACCCCTCTTGATATTTATATCCTTGTATTTCGTCTTTAGAAAATCACTATTTGCCTTCTACAGATTTTCAGGTATCGTCAGGATCATTCCTGAATGGATTTCACCATCATGAAGATCATTAGCCTGGCAGATTTCGTATACGGCTTTTCTGACATCCTTGCCGTCGCTCTTGAACTGTTCTGCAATATCCCAGACTGTATCACCGGCTGTGACTTCAACTGTAATCTGTTCACCTGGCTGTTCCAGCGCTGTTGAAACATCGAATCCTGTTATATATCCAAATGTTCCCGCTGCCAATCCCAGAATGATTACTACGAACATTATGAACCTGAACGGTGACTTGATTCTGTACCTCTTATTAGTCTTTTTCATTTGATTACTCTCCTTTCCTTCCCTTTTGAACATCTGTTCTTTTTCGTTCTTCTACATATTAGCAGAATGTATGTTCTTTTGTCAATAAAAAAGAACAAATTTTCGTAATTTGTTCCTGAATGTTTGTATAGGAAATAGTTGTGCTGAGGATTACATCCCTATCAGCTTGTCATAGGCCGCGTCAAATGCCTTGAATACCTTATCTCTGAAGATGACTCCGATTAGGAATAAAATGACGACGATTACAGCTATTATTATGGCGCTGTGATAATTCCCGTGCATGATCTGCCGCCCTATCGCGATGCTGCACATCATGCCCGGTGATCTTCCTATAAGGGAAAGAATCAGAAATGGCTTTATGTGCATCTCGGAAATACCAGCGGCGTAAGTACACAGGTCTTTAGGGATTCCCGGTATCAGAAATATGACGAATACAGCGAGCATGCCTTTCTTGCTGTTGATTTTATCCAGCATTTCGACGACCTTGCGCTCCCCGAACAGGATGTGCATGGCGTCATGGCCGAGAAACTGGGCAAGGTAAAACACTATGACAGACCCAAGGAACGCGCCTACAAGGGACAGCGCAAAGGCAAGCCAGAAGCCGTACAGGTATCCGGCGGCGACCTGAAGTGCCTGTCCGGGTATGATGCATATGATTATCTGGATTATCTGTGCTCCGATATATACAAAAGCGCTCTGTTTTTTATAATTCAGAAGCCAGTGTTCAACGTTTCTGAGATGAGATTTGATATATCCTCAAGAACCTCATGGTGGAAAATGAAGATATACAAAGGCACGCCAACTATGATCACAGCGAGCGCGACGAGTTTCAGAATCAGGGAAATCCTTTTATACTGTTTTCTGTATTCCTTCTTTTCCTGTTTTTCCATCTTACTGTTCTGATTCACAGTTCAACAATTCCTGCAGCGCCTTTATCACGCCGAATTTTGAGTGCTCATACGTAAGACCGCCCTGGAAGTACACATTGTAAGGCTCTCTCATGGGAGCGTCCGCCGAGAGTTCTATGGATGATCCCTGAACGAACGCGCCAGCGGCCATTATAACGGGATCCTCGTATCCGCCGGTTGCCAGAGGCACAGGCGTTACGTTGGAGTCTATAGGCGCGGCCGCCTGAACGCCTATGCAGAACGCGGTAACTTTTTCAGCTGTTCCAAGCTTAACGGCCTGGATGATATCGCTCCTCTGATCAGCAGGTCCCGGACAGACATCATATCCCAGCTTTTCAAATACCTTCGCGCACAGAACAGCGCCCTTGACGGCTCCGTTCACAGTCTTAGGAGCTATGAACAGACCCTGGAGCATGGTTCTTGTCTGTCCGAAGGTCAGGCCGCATTCGCCGCCTGTTCCCGGCGTTGTCATGCGGTAGCTGACGTTTTCGATAAGATCTCTTCTGCCCGCAATATAACCGCCGGTAAGCGCGAGTCCGCCGCCCGGATTCTTTATGAGCGATCCGGCCATTATGTCTGCGCCAACATCCGTAGGCTCCTTGACGTGCAGGAACTCCCCGTAGCAGTTATCGACCATGCATATGAGTTTTGGATCGATTCCGTGAACAAAAGATGCCCATTCCTCGATCTGTTCAATAGTCATGGCTTTTCTCCAGCCGTATCCTGTGGAACGCTGAAGACAGACCATTCTCGTCTCCGGCTTTATTGCCTTTGCGAGAGCGTCAAAATCGATGGATCCGTCAGGAGTCAGCTCGACCTGATCATAAGTAACCCCAAAGTCCATGAGGGTGCCTTTGCCGTTCCCGCGGATTCCGATAGTCTCTTCAAGAGTGTCGTACGGAGCGCCGGTGCTGTATATCATGTGGTCTCCGGGCCTCAGAACGCCCGTCAGAGCCAGACTCAGTGCATGGGTGCCGTTTACTATTATCGGGCGAACAAGAGCCGCCTCGGCGTGAAATACGTCGGCGAACAGCTGCTCTGTCGCCTCGCGTCCCATGTCGTCGTAGCCGTAGCCGGTGTTCCAGGAGAAGTGCCTGTCGCTTATGCCGTTCTTCTGGAAGGCGTCCAGCACCTTGTACTGGTTGTATGTCATGATATCGTCAAGGTCATCGAACAAAGGCTTTATTTCCTGTTCGCAGGAATCGACCAGATCGAGAACCTCTTCAGATATCCCGAATTCGTTAATGAGTATATTTTTTGAGTTGTTCTTCATGAAAATCTCCTATTGCCTGACTTGTAAACGCGCTGTGGTTGAAGAATATCAGCACCGGCCATTCAGGCCTCTCGTATGCCGGATTCTTCTGTATGTAATGGTCAAAATCCTTCTGCATGCCTGCTGTAATGCATGGCAGACGCGTGGTCTTGACCTTTCCGAGCTTCTTCTGCCATCTGAGGGCCGGGAATCCGTTGGCTCCGTAGTAATTCTGTGAGTCGTCGATATAGGTTTCCCCCAGCTTTGATGAGCCGCTTATCAGCGTCGCCTGAGCGATACGGTCCGTTCCTTCGCGGATGTTCTTGGAATCGCCTTCGTTGTCGCTGCCGATACCCTTGACTCCGTTGATGCTCAGATAGTAGTTGTTGGATATGTACGGATCGTCCGTAAACTTTGATTCGTCCAGATAATCGCCGATTATGCCTCCCGAAATGTCTGAGTTAACTATTGAGCCGGCGTTGTAGCAGTTTGACAGAACGACGCCTTTGACTCCCGCTATTCCGACGATGCCTCCCGCGTATCCGCGGATGCCGTTCTGGCTCAGAAGCTTATTGTTATTCACCTTGATGTGTCCTGTGTTGTAACTGTTGACGATCTTTGAGCCTTTCGCGTTCATGTAACCGCAGATTCCGCCGGTACCTTCTGTGCCGGATATTACGTTGCCCGTGTTGAAGCATTCCTCGATTATGGAATCCGGGCTGACGGATCTTCCGCATACGCCTCCGGTACCGTAGGTCGTGGCGCCTCTCTCAGTGGAAACTACTTTGCCTCTGTTTCCGCATTTTATTACCGAGCCCCAGTTTTCACCGACAACTCCGCCGACCTTGAAGGTTCCTCTGACGTCTCCGTTGTTGACGCAGCGTTCAATGCTGCCGCCTTTATTGTAGCCGACTATGCCGCCGGTCTTTGATCCGCCCTTTACGTCGGCGTCTGACACGCACTTCTTTATCACGCCTTTACTGCCAAGGTGTCCGGCTAAGGCGCCGCATTCATTTCCTGAGGACCGCACATTGCCTTTTACGGTAAGATTGCGGACAGTGCCGTTGAGATAGCCGAAGAAACCGGTGTATCCGCCGTTTTCATTTATGTCAACGGTTATGGAATGACCGTTTCCGTCAAAGATTCCTTCAAAACATACCTCTTCACTGCGTCCGATCGGCGTGAAGGTGTCTCTGATCGTAATGTCACGTCCGAGCTTTATGGTTTTGCCCCTGAAGGACTCGTACTTGTTCGCGACATATCCGTCGAAATGACTCTGGTTGACAAGGTAAGCGAGTCCCTCAACCTGTGAGGATGTGTACAGTGTAAACTCAGTATCGCGCTGGTGATTGTCGAACCATATGGTGCTGAATGTAGGCAGAGCGACCTCTTCAGTATCTTCTTCCTCGTCATACGGATCGTATGGAACGTATGCAAAGGCAGGTGTCAGACACCCCGCGACGAAAATTATGGATAAAGCTATTGCTGCTGTAACTTTTGCTAGTCTCATTTTTTAATCTCTCGCTTTCTTTCTAGTTCCCATTCCATGTCTTTCACCAAATCCCTTTTTACATTCATCTTGTGATTTGCGTAGAGCTGTGTTGTCGTAACCTGTTCGTGATCAAGCAGCGCCTGCACATCAAAGATCGAATTCCCTCTTCCTATAAGACTCGTCGCCGCAGTAGCCCTGAGCTTATGCGGGCTGTAGCCGGCTTTTCTGGATGTGGACAATCCTATGGAAGAATATTTCTTGACCAGGTCCCTTATGGCCCGCTCAGTCATCCTGCGTCCCTGAAGCGACAGGAAAAGAGCGTCTTCATGACCCGGTATTATCTTCTCGTCATCAGGCCTCTCGTTTTCGAGGTAATCGATGATCACCTCTGTTACAGACTGGTTTAAAGGCATTATGGCCTCTTTGTCCCTCTTCCTGAATATCTTGAACTCTCCCCTGTTGAAGTTAAAGGATGAGACGTTCAGCTGCTGAAGCTCGAACAGCCTGAGCCCGTAGGTGATGAAGAGAAGCAGGATTGCCTTGTCCCTCTTCTTCGTCTTCTCCCAGTACTGGTGCTCCTTTTCGGT
>CADAHK010000045.1 GCA_902787725.1 uncultured Eubacteriales bacterium
TTTCTGCTCCAGAAGTTGCGGGTGAAGAGAACGATGATCGTGAAGAGCTCCAGTCTGCCGACGATCATGAGGGCGCTAAGGTAGAGCTTCAGCGCCGGGTGGTAGAAGGAGAAGTTGCCCATGGATGCTCCGTAGCCGAAGGATGCCCCGGTGTTTGAGAGCATGCAGAGAGCCGATGTGAAGCTGGTCTCCATGTCGGTGCCCTGGAATGAGAGGACGAGACCGGAGAACAGGAAGATGCCCATGTATGTGAAGAGGAATACGGTGATTCCGGAAACGACAGGGGCGGAAATTGAGCCGCTGCCGAGCTTGACGGCCACGACTGAACGAGGATGGACTCTGCGCACGCAGCCGCGGGCGATCATCTTGAGCATGACAAGTATGCGGATGACTTTCATGGAGCCTGCTGTTGAGGCTGAGCATCCGCCGATGAACATGATCATGAGCAGTAAGAGCTGGCAGACTGTAGGCCACGTCATGTAAGGGGTTCTTGTGTATCCCGCGGTGGTCGCGAAGCTGACTACCTGGAAGAAGGAGTCACGAAGAGCCGGTCCGAAGTTCTCTCCTCTGACGATAATGAGACTGCCAGTGCAGATTATCGTTGAGCCCGCTATGATTATTGCGTAGGCGCGGAGCTCAAGGTCTTTTATGAAGTATGAGAACTTGCCTGTGAGTATGTAGTGGTACAGGACAAAGTTCACAGCGGCGAGCATGCAGAAGAAGGAGATTACCAGCTCAACATAGACGCTGCCATAGTATGCGATGCCCTGAGGGTGTACGAGAATACCGCCTGTGCTTATGCTGCCCAGAGTCGTGATGACACCGTCATATACAGGCATTTTGCTTGAAATCATGAGGAGCAGGAACTCTACTATGGTGAAAGTGATGTAAGTCAGGTAGAGTGCCTTTGCGGAATCGCTCATTCGAACGGTTGTCTTCTGGAGAACCGGTCCCGGCATCTCCGCGCGCGCGATGATCTGGCCGTTGATGCCCAGAGCCGGCAGCAGAGATATTACGAACACGAGTATTCCCATGCCGCCCAGCCAGTGCGATATGGCTTTCCAGAGCAGCAGGGTGCGGTTTGTCAGGCCGAGGTGGGCGATCGTGCAGCCCGTCGTCGTAAACCCGGAGGTCGATTCGAAAAATGCATCTATATAGTTCTCGCAGAACCCCGACAACAGATAAGGGAAAGCGCCGACAATCGAGGCGACGATCCAGCACAAAGCTACGACCAGATATCCTTCACGGGCGCCGAATCTCGAGCGTCCGGTTTTGATCAGAATAAACATGAGCACGCCAAGAGCGAGGGTCGCAGGCGCGCAGATACGGAAGGCAAAGGCAACCTCGCCGTCTCCCGTAACCTCCGCGAAGACCCACGGAAACAGTTCAGCGATACCGATTATCATTATGATAATGCCGAGTATCCTGAAGATCGCTCTGTAGTTTGTAACTTTTCTTTCCGTTTGCATGTCTTTCGTCAGTTTATATCTCCCGTCAATATATCCCTCGCCGATATATCTTTAATTAGCCCTCCAGAAGCCCGGGGTGAACAGAACGAGAATGGTGTAGAATTCAAGTCTGCCCGCGAGCATAATGAACGACATGAATATTTTTGTAAATGAGCTGAAGCCTTCAAAATCGCCGTCGTAACCGATGTATCCGAAGCACGTCCCGACGTTGCTCGCCAGCGAAATCGTAGCCGTGAAGCAGTCCACCATGTCGATGTTTTCAAATGCCATGACAAAAGCCCCGATGAAAACCACAACGGCGAACAGGAACATGTGGTTCGAGACAGCGGATACCGTGTCGTTCGGCAGGTCCTTGCGGTTCAGCTTTACAGGCTTTACTACGTTAGGGTGCAGTCTGGTCTGCAGTCCGTGGTATACGAGCTTCGCCAAAACGACAACACGAACGACCTTGTTGCCGCTGCTTGTTGACGATGAGCACCCGCCGATAAACATGAGCAGCACCATTATCATCTGCGCAAAGGCAGGCCAGATGATGTAGTTGTCCGAGACGAAGCCGGTGGTGGTCAGCGTCGAAACGGTCATGAACGCGGCGTTTGCTGCCTCGCCGGTGTGGGACCAGCCCGTTTCACTTACATATAGCCCTGCGAATATCAGCGCAAAGGCAATAAGCAGTATTACCAGATAGGAGATGTACTCGGTGTCCTCGGTGAAAGCTCTGATTCCCCTGCGGGAGAATGAGTAGAACATGGTGAAGTTCGTACCCGCGATCAGCATGAAGAACACGATTACAACTCTGATAAAGATTCCGTCAAAGTGCAGCAATCCGTCATTGTAGTTGGAAAAACCGCCTGTGCTTACAGTGCCGAGAGCGTGTATGAACGAGTCGTACAGACCCATGCCGCCAATGCACAGGAGCACTACTTCTACCAGTGTAATGATCGAATAGGAAATCATGACGCCCAGGAATATGCGCATGATCTTCGGAGTGATGTGGTCGATTCTGACCGACGGCTTATCCCATTCAGCTACGCTGGTGCCGTTAACGCCAAGACTCGGCATCAGAGCTACTGCAAAGACAAGTATGCCTGCGCCGCCGAGCCATGAAGTTATGGATCTCCACAGGAGGATTCCTTTAGGCACGGACTCGACATCATCGAAAACAGTGGCGCCGGTCGTAGAGAATCCTGAAGCGGATTCGAAGAAGGCGTCTATCGGATTCGTGATCACATCGGCGAAATAGTAAGGAAACGCCCCGAACACCGAGGCCGCGATCCAGATTGCCGCGAGCAGCAGATACCCGTCGCGTACGGTCGAGGCCTTGTGAATGTGATGCAAAAGCAGAAACATGGCCATTCCGACGATAGCTCCTACCCAGATGGCGTGGAAAATGCCTGAAGCGGCGTGGTTTTCCCCGTAATAAACGCACACCAAAACAGGTGGCAACATAGCTACGCTAAGTACCACCGTAATAACTCCCACTATTTTAAACAATGCTCCGAATGTGCAGCGCATTTTACTAACCTCTGAAGAAACCCAGCCTTCCTGAATCCTTGAGCAGTTTTTCAGTGCTTGCTATGTCGCTTATGAGACTCAGCATCAGAAGCCTGTCATCTTCTTCTATTATTGTATCGCCATTAGGTATAATGACCTGATTTCCCCTGTGGATAGCGGCTATGATGACGCTGCGCGGAAGTTCAAGATCCTTGAGCGGCACGCCGAGAATATCCATGTGAGGAGTAGCGTATACTTCCATTATTTCAGCCTGTCCCTGTATGAGCTGGGACGAGAGAACCTTTTTATTGCCCTGTACGAGACGCAGGATTATGCTCGTTACGATGTCGATAGGGTTAAGCGCCATGTCGATACCCATTGCGGAAATGATCTCCGCATAGCTCCTGCGGCTGACCTTTGCGATAACATCCTCGATTCCGTGCTGCTTGGCTGTGAGCGCCAGAAGCAGATTGTCCTCGTCAAAGCCTGTGCAGGTAACGACAGCGTCCATTCCGTCGAGGTTTTCCTCCTCGAGAAGCTGCAGGTCCGTGGAGTCTCCGTTGAGAACCATTACGTCATCCAGGTGAGTGGACAGGTAGAAGCACCTGCTCTTGTCGCGCTCGATTATCTTGACTGAAGCGCCGTACTCCGAAAGCTTCTCCGCGAGGTAGAAACCGGTCTTTCCTCCGCCCATGATCATGACCTTCTGCAGATCGGTGTACTTGCCTCTCTCGTGCACCTTCTTGCTGAGGGCCTGTATAGGATCCTTTTCGCCTACTACGTAGAGAGAGTCATCCTCTTTGATAGTGTCGTCACCGTGAGGGATGATTACCTTGCCGTTTCTGGATATGCCTACGGCGAGCATGCCCGGAAGCACTGTCGCGAACTCTGAAATATGCAGATTGATCAGGGCCTTGTATCTCTTGACGTTGAACTCGAGCAGCGAGATTTTGCCTGAGGAGAAGATGCCGTTGCTGAGGGTGTACTTCTCGACCAGATACTTGTAGATCTCGTTGGTGATTTCAAGGTCAGGGTTAATAATGTAGTCGACATTCATCAGATCTTTGATGAACGGTATCTGACGCATGTGCTCAGGGTCGCGGACTCTGGCTATGACCTTGCCGCAGCCCAGCTTCTTCGCAAAGGAACAGATAACCAGATTGGTCTCGTCGTTATCCGTCGTCGCAATGAGAAAGTCATAGGTGGAAATGCCTATGTTCTTCAGCGCCCTGACTTCCTTTGCGTTCGCCGTTACAGTCAGAACGTCGATATGCGAACTGACCTTCTGCAGAAGGGTGTCGTCCGTATCTATAATTGTTACAGCGTGGTCGCCGCCAAGAAGCGTATTGGTTACCGCCATACCCAGCTTGCCGGCACCGACAATTGCTACTTTCATGATTTATTCTCCCTTATATTAAAACACACCATATTATACATCTATTCAAGGGGAAATCAAGTTGAATGTTCTGTTTTGCGCGTGGTACAATAAACAGGTTACAAAAGGAGAGCAAATTAGTGGAAATCAAAAGATTCATCGGAGGCATTCTGGAGGCGAACTGCTACGTCGTGAGTCCCCGCAGGGCTCAGGAGGGAGCGGATGCAAAGGCAGGCTGCTTCATTATTGATCCGGGCTATTATCCGGGCAGAATCGAAAAATATATAAGGGATAATGCCTTTGCGCCTGAAGGAATAATACTGACGCACCATCACAGCGACCACAGCGGGGCGGCGGCCCATCTCAGAAAGGAACTGGACTGTCCCATCATGATACACAGAGATGACGCGGACAGGTTCAGGGAGGGCGCTGACATACTGCTTGAGGACGGTGACGTTCTGACAATCGGCGGAGATGGAGCTGATAAAAGCGGAGACGGTGCGGCCAAAGGCAGCGGCGTGAAACTGGTGGTCATGCATACGCCCGGGCACACGAAGGGCGGTATCTGCCTCATGGCGGAAAAAGACCGGGCGTGCTTTACCGGCGATACGATCTTCAATGTTGACCTGGGCAGAACCGACCTTGATGACGGCAGCTACGAGGAGATGGTCGCAAGCATCCTGAATGTTGTGAACAAGTGGGGAAACGATCTGACCATATATCCGGGACACGGCGACCCGGCGACGATGAAGACAGTGAGAAAGATAAACCTGGAATTTCTGGAGATAGTAAATGACAATTAAACTTATAGCTTTGGACCTGGACGGAACAACACTGAATAAAGAGAGTAAGCTGAGCGAGGGGAACAGGAGAGCGCTGCAGGCGGCGGCCGACAAAGGCGTAAACATAGTCGTGGCCACAGGGCGGCCTTACTGCGCTTTGCCTAAGGAAATCCTTGAGTTTGACCCGGTTAGATATGTTCTTACATCCAATGGCGCCAGAATAACGGACCTTCACGAAGGAAAGGCGTTTTATGAGAACTGCATAGCGCCTCACGCAGTTGAAGCGGCAGTGGAGATGCTGAGGCCGCTTGACTACGTCCTTGAGACCTTCGTAGACGGAGTTGCTTATATAGAAGGGTGGTATTACAGGCAGGTCGAGGAGACGCAGCAGTGTTTCCGCAATGTGGAGTACATACTGAACACGCGTCATCCTGTCGATGATTTCTACGACTTCATGCTGGAGAACAAGGACAGGCTGGAGAACATCAACGTGAACTTCGAGGACCTCTCCGTGAAGCCGGCGATGAAGGTGAAGCTGGAAACCCTTCCGGACGTCACCATCACAAGCTCCTTTGATCACAATCTGGAGATCGGCGGAGCGACGACCAGCAAGGCGGAGGCGCTCAGGCAGATGGGCAACCTGCTAGGCATAGACCGTTCGGAGATGATGGCTGCCGGCGACAGTCCTAACGACATGGCCATGCTCAAGGTGGCGGGCGTCGCGGTGGCGGTCGGCAACGCCAAGCCGGAGCTGAAGGAGATCGCGGACTTCATCGCGCCTGACCACGACGACGACGGTGTGGCCGCGGCAGTGGAGAAGTACGTTTTATAAGCAAAAGCATCTTATAAAAGCAAAAGCAGCAATAAGGGGCTGTAAGCTGTTCGGGCTGACAGCCCTTTTATAATGCGCTTAGATGGATATAAATTACAAAAATCCTTGAAAATGGCAATAATAAACTGTATAATATTTCCAGTAGAACGGTAGATGTTCAGTTTGATAGATGCATTGCAAGGAGGAAAAGGATGGATAGGCGGGTGTTTGGACAGATTGGAGAGAACGCGGCTGCGGATGTTCTGCGGGCGAAAGGATACCGCATTCTGCGGCAGAATTACAGGTGCAGGTATGGGGAGATAGATATAATTGCTGAGCGCGGCGGCGATGTGAGCTTTGTCGAGGTGAAGACGCGGCAGAGTTTCCGGTTCGGCAGGCCGTGCGAAGCGGTGACGGATGAGAAAAAGAAGCACATGAGACGGGCAGCCTTTTGCTTTCTGGATGAGATGAAGGAGAAGGGGCGCGTGCCCAGACGGTACGGATTCACTATCATGGAGATTGTGGTGAACCAGACGGACAATGCGTTTTAAAGGAGGGAATAGAGATGCTGACAAAGGTCAGGACAGCGACGCTGTCAGGAATCAGGGGATATCCTGTTACAGTGGAGACGGATCTGCACAGCGGACTGCCGGGTTTTCACATCGTGGGGCTGGCGGACACGACCATAAAGGAAGCGAGCAGGCGGATCAAGCCGGCCATACAGAACTGCGGATGGCATTTTCCCGGGGAGAGGGTGACCGTGAATCTGGTGCCCGCGGGGAGGCCTAAAGAGGGCAGCCACTTCGACCTGCCCATCGCTTTGGGAATCATGATGCTGGGAACTGAGATGATAGAACTGGAGGACACGGCTTTCATAGGCGAGGTGTCCCTTGACGGAACAATTAACGGCGTGCGGGGCGCTTTGCCTCTGGCAATCTGTCTGCGAAGCGCGGGGATAAGAAATCTGGTGCTGCCAGCCGAGAACGCGGCGGAGGCATCGATACTTGAGGACATAAACATCCTGCCCGTCACACATCTCAGCGAGGCGGCGGACTACGTAGCGGGCAAAGGCAGCCTTGCTATATATAAAAGGAAAGAAACTGAGCAATTGCCTTATGAGAGCACTCTTGATTTTGCGCAGGTGGTCGGGCAGGAGAGTGTGAAGCGGGCGATACTTGTCGGCGCCGCCGGGAACCACGGGATTCTGATGATGGGAAGCCCGGGGTGCGGCAAGACTATGATGGCCAGACGGATTCCCGGGATACTGCCGGGGCTGACCTATGAGGAAAAGGTCGAGATCACAGGCATATACAGCGTGGCAGGACTTTTATCGCCGGAGATGCCCGTCGTCGAGCAGAGACCTTTCAGAAGCCCGCACCACAACATAACCCAGACGGGACTCATCGGCGGAGGAAACAGGCCGAGGCCGGGAGAGCTGACCCTGGCGCACAGAGGGGTGCTGTTTCTCGATGAGATGGGTGAGTTCGACGCAAAGGTCATCGACGCCATGCGCCAGCCCCTCGAGGAAGGCGTGATACGGATAAACAGAAATCTGGAAGAAATAGAGTTTCCCTCCGAGGTGATGATGGTGATAGCGTCCAACCCGTGCAGGTGCGGGAATCTCTGGGACAGCAGGAAGATCTGCACCTGTTCGGCGCGCCAGCTTGAAAGCTACAGGAGGAAGCTCATGGGGCCTTTTGCGGATCGTGTGGACATACACGTGAAGGTGAACCCGGTTGATCTGGACAATCTGGAGAAACAGTCCCGGGTTGCCGGTGCGTCCGGAGCCGCCGATGTGTCTGGAGCTGCCGGCGCGGCGGAGATGAAGTGGGAGAGCACGGCTGAGATGCGGGAGAAAGTCAGCAGGGCCAGGGCCGTTCAGGAGGAGAGGTACAGAGATGAGCCGTTCAAGTGCAACGGCCAGCTCGATGAGAAGGGGATTCTCAGGTACTGCGCTCTCGGCAGGGAGAGCCGGGAGATGATGATGGCTTCTTACGACAGACTCGGACTGAGCATGAGGGGTTACAGCAAGATTCTCAGGATGGCGCGGACGATTGCGGACATCGAAGGGAGCGAACAGATCGAAACCGAACATGTGGCTGAAGCGCTGATGTATCGGGTCGACCTGGAGATATGAAAGGAATGCGGAGATGGAGATTAAGGTTATCAATAAAGGCGACGCGGATTATCCGGAGCGGCTGCTTCAGATAGCGGGCCCGCCGAAACAGCTCTACTGCTGCGGCGACACAAGCATGCTCAGAGGAAGGTGCGTCGCGGTGATAGGATCAAGGACCACTACGGCATACGGCAGGAATACAGCAAAGGCAATCGGACGGTGCCTTGCCGCGGCGGGTGTTACGGTCGTAAGCGGCATGGCCAGAGGGATAGATTCATGCGCCCACGAAGGCGCTCTTGAAGCGGGCGGAAAGACGGCGGCAGTTCTCGGCTGCGGACCCGACGTGTGCTACCCGCCGGAGAATAAACTGCTCATGGCTGACATACAGCGTCACGGGCTCATCGTTACGGAGTATCCCCCGGGAACGACGCCTGACAGATTCAACTTCCCGAGGAGAAACAGGATAATCAGCGGGCTGTGCGAGGCGGTCGTAGTCGTTCAGGCGAGGAACAGGAGCGGCTCGCTTATAACCGCGGAGCTGGCGGCCGAACAGAGCCGGGATGTTTTTGCGGTGCCCGGAAACATAGACAGCCAGTACAACCTGGGAAACAACAAACTCATCAAGGAAGGCGCGATTCCCCTCGTGTGCGTGGACGATATACTGGAGCATCTCGGCCTGTCCGGCGCGGACGAAGAAGACGCCCGGGATCGGCTCAGTGAAAGAGAATTTCAGCTCTTTGAGATACTTGGAAACGAAGGCGAGATGACGGTCGACGAGGTGTGCATGCGGGCAGGTCTGAAGCCGGCCTATGTCAATCCCATTCTGTCGGTGATGGAGATGAAAGGATTCATCAGTTCGGACATGGGAAAATTTTTTGTAAAAAAATAATCCCTTGCAAATAGCGTATATAAGAAATATAATCGGTTACTGTAATGAAAGATTATCATTCGGCAGAGATTATTATTC
>CADAHK010000046.1 GCA_902787725.1 uncultured Eubacteriales bacterium
CACAGAGGAACCATTACCGCGTAGTCTAGCGCCTTGTCACGCTCGCCGAGAGTTCCCGCGGGAAATTCCCGGGAATCGGCTATGCCGCATATTTCCTCGACCAGTTCGGTATCATAAGTGACTCCGAACTGCTCCTGAGGCGCTCCGAAACCGGAAAATGACCCCTTGGCGCCCTTGCCGGGAGAGATGTGAAAGTAGTCTGCGTACATTACGGAGTGGGGCGTAGTGATTATTATAGTCTCAGGCCTCTGCTCCGCGATTTCAGACGCAATCTGTTCGTATGATCTGGTGGTTTCCTCTATCTGAGCTTCACCGCCTTTGCCTATGGCAGGAACGATCATCGGCGGATGAGGTACCATGTATGCTGCTTTAATGGACATGACTCTGCCTCCTTGTTATCTTCTTTGAATATATTGTACCACATGCGTCATCTACTCAAGGGAATATGTGCTATAATATTAAAGTTATAAATCACTAACGGGGGGAGCATCAGAAATGAATGAAGCAATCAGCACAGGACCTGCAAAGCAGGTAGACAATCTAAAGAAAGTAAAAATGACCCCGATCAGAATGGCGGGAATGCTGTTCTGTCTGACCGCGGCGGGCGCATTCGGAATCGAGGACATGATTCCGCTCAGCGGCCCGGGATTCACACTGGTAATGCTCGTGATCTTCGCGGTTATCTGGGCATATCCTATTTCACAGATAGTTTCCGAGCTCAGCGCCATAATGCCGGCGGAGGGCGGCATCTATATCTGGGTAAAGGAAGCTCTGGGCGAGTTCTGGGGCTTTTGCACCAGCTGGTGGGGCATCATGAACTGTTACCTTGGACTTTCAGTGTACATCGTTCTGATCACTGACTACGCGTCCAAGTTCGTGCCCGCGCTGCACGACCCTGTCACAAGGTTCATAGTACAGTTTTTAATCGTAGTTATATTTGTCGCTCTGAACCTTAAGGGTCTGAGCGATGTCTCCTGGGTCAACACTGTTTTTTCAGCTCTGATCCTTCTGGCCTTTGCGCTGGTCACCATCGTAGGCCTGACGCACTGGACATACAATCCGATGGTTCCGTTCACTCCGGAAGGACAGTCATGGGTAGACAGCCTGGGCGGCAGCATCTGCATTGTAATCTGGATGTACTGCGGTTACGAAAGCATATCCAACATGGGCGGTGAAATCGCGAACCCTGAAGTAATTCCGAAGAGCTTCCGGCTCGTAATGCCTGTCATAGCTCTCAGCTACATACTCCCGACCCTCGCCGGTATCGTTTCGGTAGGACCTTGGGACGAATGGGCAACAGACGGCATAGGATACGGCGATGTTCTCGGGCAGTGCCTGGGATACGGCTGGGGAGTAGGATTCCTGGTGGTTGCCATTCTCTCACAGATGGCCATATTCAACGCGTACATAGCGTCCGGGTCACGAGCCTTCTTCGTCATCGCAGACGATCATCTGGCGCCGAAGTTCCTGGCAAAGACGAGCGCGAAGAGCGGACTTCCGGTTCTCTCCATCATGCTCCTCGCTATCATGGTAGTCATCATGATGAACTTCGATTTCACGACTCTGATGATAATAACGGCTCCTCTGATGCTGATCGTCTACGTCACACTGAGCCTGTCGATGCTCGTAATCAGAAAGAAGTATCCGGTTGAAGAGAGAAACTGCTGGTATATCAAGGGACCGAAGGCGAAGATATATCTGTACGGATTCCTGCCGATGATCATAACAGTAATCGGACTTCTGGTAAACGGAACCGAATACTTCCTGCTCGGCTTCGTTTCCATCGGATCGGCGGTGCTCTTTTACATAGCGTTCAAGTGGCTCTACGGAGGACTTTACAAGGACGACCCTGAACGTCATCCGATAAATCCGAGAACCCGCCTGGCCAAAGGCGACATCACCAGATTCGGCGCCTACATCCTGGCGTTCGGGCTTTACGCCATAGTAGGTTCGTTCTTCCTGGCGTGGTACGAAGGCGCGTGGGGTCCAGAGTATTATCTGGATCTGTACGGTGAAGGCACGCTGATCGGCAACTTCTGGCTGATGATCAAGGTCGCCAGAGTCGGAGGAATCATAGCGACTATCGCAGGCCTGATCATGATTGCCATCGGCAAAAAGGCCGATCCTCCTGCAAGGGGACTGTTTGAAGTCCGTCCGGGCGACGTACCGGGAAAATAACGGTCTGTGAGAATCAGCAGCGGAGGTTTTAATGGATAACATCACAGCAAGCTGTTCAGTACCCGAAAGATTAGCGGCGCTGCGTGAGGTCATGGACGCAAAGGCAATAGACGCCTGCATCGTGCCGACCGGCGATCCGCACATGTCGGAGTACATAAGCGATTACTATAAAACAAGAGAATTCATAACAGGGTTCACGGGGTCCGCTGGAACTGCCGTAATTACGGCCGATGAGGCAGGTCTGTGGACGGACAGCCGCTACTTCCTTCAGGCAGCGGATGAGCTGGAGGGAAGCGGCGTTACCCTGCACAAAATGCGCATGCCGGATTCGATACAGATCCATGAGTTCCTCACGCAAAGGCTGCCTGAGGGATGCAGGATCTGTGTGGACGGGCGTCTTGTAAGCGGGGCCTGGGCGGAAAAGCTGCGCGGCGACATCGCCGGGCTGAAGGCTGAACTGGTGACTGATGAGGACCTGGTCGGCGGTATCTGGGCTGACCGCCCGGAGCTGGTTTTCAATCCCGTTTTCGAGTATCCGCTCGAGTACGCCGGCGTTTCCAGAACCGAAAAAACAGAGACTATCCGCGGTGACATGGCAAAGGAAGGAGCGGAAGCTCTGATTCTTTCAAGCCTCAGCGACATAGCCTGGCTGACAAATCTTCGCGGAAGTGATGTGGATTGCAATCCGGTGTATTTTGCCTTTGCATTGCTTACGGCATCCGAATTACGTTTATATGCTGATAAGTCCGCGTTCACGCCGGAACTGGAGGAGACTCTTAGAGGAGAGGGAATAGAGCTTATTCAGTATGAACGCTTTTACGATGACCTGAAGGCTCTTGATACGGCGTCAGTGATGCTCGACAGGGAAACCTGCAGCGAGCTGATACTTCAGTCGATTCCAGAGGCGGTGAAGATCATCGCTCACGACAGTCCGGTCATGCAGAGAAAGGCTGTCAAGAATCCAGTTGAGATTAAAGGAGTACGCTCCGCCCACATTAAGGACGGTGCGGCTATGTGCAGATTCCTGTACTGGCTTAAGACGAACATCGGAGCCATCGAGATTGACGAGCTCTCGGCGGCGGAAAGGCTCCATGAGTTCCGGGCAGAGCAGAAGCTGTTCATGGGTGACAGCTTCGAAGCCATTGTGGGATACGGACCTCACGGCGCGATTGTGCACTACAGCGCGACACCTTCCAGCTGCGCCAAGCTCGAACCTGAGGGAATGGTCCTTGTCGATTCGGGCGGGCAGTACATGGACGGAACGACAGATGTAACAAGAACCATCGTCCTCGGTCCGCTTACGGAAAGAGAAAAGACCATGTTCACAGCGGTTCTCCGCGGGCACATAAATCTCGCCAGGGCAAAGTTCCCGAAAGGCCTTAGCGGCGAGAACCTGGACTATCTGGCCCACGAGCCGCTCTGGGAGATGGGCCTTGATTACAGACACAGCACCGGCCACGGCGTGGGACACTTCCTGAATGTTCACGAGGATCCGAATGAGATATACTGGGACGGCACTGATCTGGTTCCGCCGATGCCGCCATTTGAAGAGGGAATGCTGTCATCTGACGAGCCGGGATACTACGAAGACGGCGAGTTCGGCATACGGCATGAAAACCTGATCCTCTGCCTTTGCGGTGAAGAGACGGAATACGGACAGTTCATGGAGTTTGAGCCGGTGACGATGGTGCCGTTCGATCTTGAAGGCATCGTGCCGGAGCAGATGCAGCCTGATGAGATAGACTATCTGAACAGATATCACGAAGTTGTTTATGAAAAGATTTCTCCGCTTCTGAATGAAGAGGAGAGAGAGTGGCTGAGAAAGGCCACGAGAAAGATATGAAAGAGGGAAAAAATGTTTGAGTACAGAGAGTGCAATGAGAGAGACTGCACAGTATGGGTTGAGATGAACAGGGCCTTCATGCGTGAAGAGATAAGAGAGGGAGATGTATGGAATGACGCTCATCGGATAAGCGACGGCGAGTTCCGTGAGATATTCCTCCAGGGGCTCAAGAAGAAGGACCACATCAGATTCATCCTGTTCGAAGAAGATGAGGAACCTGTGGGCTTCGCCAACCTCATGCTGGTGTACAGCGTATGGTCCCACGGAACGGCAATGATCATTGACGACTACTTCTTCACATCGGGGAACAGAGGCAAGGGCTACGGAAAACGCGGAATAGAAATGATCGCGGAATACGCCAAAGAACTGGGCTGCAAGAGGCTGCAGCTTCAGGCTGAGTTCACCAACCCTGACGCCATCGAGTTCTACAAGGCCATTGGATTCCTGAAGACCGACATGGAGTTCTTTGTTAAGTATCTGAATGACTGAAGAGCGGGTGATCGAAGCTGAGCGTTGAGACGGTAATAATACAAGCAATAGGGTTTGCGGGACTCGCGCTGTTTGTTCTTTCATTTCAGCTGAAGTCGAACAGGGCTCTGTTTCTTTCCCAGTCGCTGGGAAGCGTCATGTTCGGGCTTCAGTTCCTGCTTTTGGGATCCCTGAGCGGCTGCCTGAGCCTTTTACTGGTCATAGTCAGGAACATGATGCTGATGAAATACCAGGAATGGGCATGGGTGAGATGGAAGGGATGGATAGCGATTTACTCGGTGTTCTGCGTGGCCATTCTCATATTCACATGGAAAGGGCCTATCAGCATTCTGCCTTATCTGGCGGTGCAGGTGGGCACGATCATGTACTGGACGAACAACGCCCGGATGCTGAGGCTTGCCAATCTGTTCTGCGCGTCCCCGTGCTGGCTGATCTTTGACATAATCGTCGGGTCACTGGGAGGGATACTGAACGAGATAATTCTCATCGTATCAATACTCGTATCGATTTACAGATACGGCTGGAAGGGCCTCGGAGAAAATAAATTCGAAACGAAAAAGCAAAGGCAGTCTGAAAATGATAGAAACTCTGAAGCATAAAAGTAAAGACCCGTCTGTCAATCTGCTGCTGCGGTTGATGGATCTGGACGGATCATCACCGGACATATTCTACATGATGGATGAAATAGACCGGGTGCAGATTCTCCGCAGGTATGACTGGTCAGGTCAACTGCCGCAGTATACGGGAACTTATGAGGTCCTGTACAAAACCGACGAACGCGACCACTTCTATTTAATCATGCGCAGAATCGCGAACGAGATGAGCGTAGCGCCTCATCTCATGCCGCTTTCAGATGAAGAGATGAAATCCTATATCGCAGTCGAGTACTACCCGGGAACACAGGGCAGGATATTCACCAGAGCGCTGTCAGAGGAGACGATGAAGCGGATAATCAACGAATACATAGCAAAGGAAAACCGCAAAAATAAAATAAGACGCCTGATGGCGCCTAAAAAAAGCAGAGATTAAAGATCAATGTTCTTGAATTCAGATACAGCAGTCGGCCGTCCACATAAGATGGACGGTTTTCCTTTAAATGAAAGGGGATTTCCGCTGAGGTCAGTGACGATGCATCCGGTTTCCTCTGCGATGAGTTTTCCTGCCGCGAAATCCCACGCTGAAAGACTCAGCTCCGCGTACAGGGCGAACCTGCCGCAGGCGGTCCAGCAGCAGTCGAGAGCCGCGGAACCTGTGCGCCGCACGTCGGCAGACGCTTCATACAGCCTGAGGGCGAGTTCAAATGTCGGTTCGTTGACCCGGTCATTGTACGGAGCGGTTCCGAAGACTGTTATTTCATTCCTCATGGATGAATCAAAGACAGGAAGCGGCTCGCCGTTCAGAGTGCAGCCGTATCCTTTTCGCGCGCTGAAGAGCTCGTCATGGTACGGGTCATATATTACGCCTATTTGAGTTTCACCGCTGACTGTCATGGCGATGGATGTACATGAGTGGCGGTTGCCGTGTACGAAGTTAGCCGTGCCGTCTATGGGATCGATTATGAAACAGACGCCCTGATCAACTTCATCGGCGTCAGTTATTACAACGTCTGACATGGACGGAACATCCTCCTCGCATAGAAACCTGGAGGAAGGCACAAGTTCGAGAAGCTCCTTTATCAGCATCTGCTGGATTTCAAGGTCCATGGATGTTACGAGGTCCCTGCGGCCGGTTTTTGTATCAACTTTAACATCGCTCAGAGCGGTTCTGTCCGCGTTGAGTATCATTCTGCCCGCCATGCAGGCAAGTTTTTCGATCTGGTGCTGTATAAAATCATAATCCATAACAAGAGTATTGTAGCACAATTCGTGATATAATACCGAAAAAGGGCTAATAATTGGAGGGAATGAATATGGCAAAAGAATTCAAATTTGATGTTGAGGCAATAAGAGAACAATTTCCTGCGTGCAAGCTTGAGGTTGAAGGAGCGCCCATAGCGTATCTGGACGGTCCGGGCGGAACACAGGTTCCTCAGCGCGTGCTGGACAGGATCATGCAGTACATGGTCGAGGAGAACGCCAATGAGGGCGGTAATTTCAAGGCGGGAAGACTTGGTGAAATGCTTGAGCATGAAGCCCGCAAGGCAGCCGCGGACCTTCTCGGATGTGAGCCGGGAGAAATCGGATTCAGCTGCTCTTCGTCCCAGAATGTCGTAAACTTTGCCCACGCTCTGGCTAGAGGTCTCGAACCCGGCGCTAAGATTCTGACGAATCAGCTGGAGCATCAGGCGAACTTCGCTCCATGGATTCATCTGGGAATGGACGGATTCAACACAGAAGTTGTCAAAATGGATACTGTCACACAGCAGATTGACATGGAAGACTTCAAAGCCAAGCTGACACCGGACACAAAGCTCGTCTCACTCAACTGGGCGTCAAACGGGCTGGGGACAGTCACCGATGTTAAGACGCTGATTGCCATGGCTCACGAGGTAGGCGCGCTGACCATAGTTGATGCCGTTCACTACGCGGCTCACTTCCCGATTGATGTAAAAGACATTGACACGGATGTTCTTGTATGCTCCGCGTACAAATGGTTCGGACCGCATATCGGTGTCATATACATGAAGAAGGACCTGATTGAAGAGATGGGCTTCTACAATGTCATGTGCGAAGACATAGCAACCGGCCCGCGCCGTTTCCACATGGGAACACCGCAGTATGAGCTGCTTGTCGGCATGTCTGAGGCAGTCAACTTCATAGCTACAGTTGGCGGCAGGTACGCGGAATGTTTTGAGGATGAACTGGACGGCCTTTCAGGCAGAAGAAGACGTGTAGTTGCGGGAATGACCGCCTTCGACCGCTACGAAAGCGGTCTTGCCAAACAGCTGCGTGAAGGCCTGAGAGATATTCCGGGGGTTCATGTATACGGTCCGGCGGAAGGAGAAGCCAGAACACCGACCGTAGTATTCACTGTAGACGGATTCACAACTGATGAGGTTTCACAGATGCTGGGCGACAGAGGAATAAACTCGTGGCACGGCGACTATTATGCCGTTCAGATAATGAAGGCGATGGGAGTTTACGACAAGGGAGGAATGGTACGCCTCGGTCTGGCGCCTTACGTCACACAGAGCGATATCGACCGCACTCTCTACGCCATCAGAGCTCTTGTGACTAAGCGATAACTATCTAATAGTCACCTGTTTTGAGAAAGGAGAACTGAAATGAAAAAGTTATTCATTGCAGCGCTCGCTATAATGATGTGTCTTGCCTTTGCGGGGTGCGGAGGAGCATCCGGCTATTCCAAGGGCGAGCAGTTCCAGCTTGGAGACGAGACATACGCACTCGAAAAATGGGAAAGACATTCTGAGAAAGACACCGGATCAACAGAGTGCTACGCGGTATGCGTCCTTCAGGTGGGCAACACCGCGCCTGTAGTGATCTCAGGATTTGGCACAGGCGGAGCGATGAACACATCGAGCGCGATACAGCTTACACTCAATGACGGAGATTCAACAATTTCACCGTCGTCAATCGGCTTTGCGGCAATCGATGACGTCGAGGGATATGGGTGCAGACTGACATTCTACTATGATCTGCCTGCCGGCTCTGAACTTCCTGAGAGCGGCACGCTTACAAAGAACGGAGAAGAGGAGAGCGCAGAGCTGAACCTGGGCAGCCTTTCAGTAGAAGAGGCAACAACGACGACCACAACTACAACAGCGACAACCATATCTCCGGAGAATCTGCCTGTAGATCCAAATTATGATCCTGAGGCGAACAAGAATATCGGAAACACTGACGTCTACGATCCGATTGAGTCGTTCGACGTAACTTTGCCGGACACAGATTTCTAACTCGCGTTAATGACATGAAAAAGCCCCATCAGTTGATGGGGCTTTGTTATTGCTGCCTTTGCGGTTTATTCGAAATCTGAATCGGTCAGACCTTCACGCTTCATGATGTTTTCAAGGACGCTAACGTCGACCGAAACATCCTCAAGGCCTTCTGTCGAGGCTTTGTTGTAGATGTTGGAGAATGCCTCGTCCAGAAGATCAAAGGAGTCTTCAAGCTGTTTTTTGATTTTCTGCTCTTCGCTGTCGAGATTGTCCAGAGAGCAAAGTACGCCATAGTGTTTTATCGCTGCGACCGTCTTAGGAAGGTAGTAGTCCGTGAACTTCTCGAAGTTTTCGTGGTCCTCAGGATTCTGTTCATATTTTACGAGAATCTTGTCCGTAAGGTCGCGTATGCTCTTCATTTTTGCCCTGTTAGGGTTTTTAGCAAGACCCGCGATCGAGCTGTCCATCTGAGTCAGACTGTCGGTGCGGACGGCCTCAATGCGCCTGAAGGCCTCCAGAGCTCTGCCGCAGTAGAAACAGTAGCTGAGCTGTGAAGGGATTTCCTTGCCGCAGTAAGGACATGTGACCATGTCGCCGAACTCAGCAGGGTCGTATTTCGGCTCCGCTGCTTTTTCAGCGGGTTTTTTGCCTGTGAAC
>CADAHK010000047.1 GCA_902787725.1 uncultured Eubacteriales bacterium
GCGTTGGCGTCCTCCACCGTAATCTGTATCAGCGTGCGCTTGCTGTAATCCATGGTTGTATCCCAAAGCTGCTCAGGGTCCATCTCACCGAGACCCTTGTAGCGCTGGATATCGTACTTGCTGCCCTTGAGCTGCTCCAGCAGTTCCTCCTGCTCTCTGTCAGAATAGGTGTAGTATATTTCCTTCCCCTTCTTTACTCTGAAGAGCGGCGGCTGCGCTGCGTATACATAGCCGTTCTCAATGAGCGGCGTCATGTATCTGTAGAAGAACGTTAGAAGCAGCGTTCTGATATGCGCGCCGTCTACGTCGGCATCTGTCATGATGATGATCTTGTGGTACCTGAGTTTGGAAATATCGAATTCCTGACCGATACCGCATCCGAAGGCTGTTATCATGTTCTTGATTTCCTCGGAGCTCAGCACTTTATCGATTCTTGCCTTTTCAACGTTGAGAATCTTACCGCGCAAAGGCAGTATTGCCTGGCGTTTTCTGTCTCTGCCGTCCTTGGCGCTTCCGCCCGCAGAGTCACCCTCTACCAGGAAGATTTCTGATATCTCAGGGTTCTTCTCGGAGCAGTCCGCCAGCTTGCCCGGCATTGAGTTGCCCTCAAGGAATGATTTTCTTACGGATTTCTTAGCCTTCTGCGCTGCCATTCTTGCTCTCGCTGCGTCAAGGCATTTCTCCATGATGAGCTTGGCCTGCTTCGGATTCTCTTCAAGGAAGGCACCGAGATAATCGGCTGTAGCTTTCTCCACAAATCCTCTCATATCAGAGTTTCCGAGCTTGGCCTTTGTCTGTCCTTCAAACTGAGGCTCTGTCAGCTTTACTGAAACAATGGCAGTTATTCCTTCTCTGACGTCATCACTTTCAAACGGTGCGTCTTTTTCCTTGAGAATGTTGTTGTTTCTCGCGTATGTGTTGATTGTTCTGGTGAGCGCTGCCCTGAATCCCTGCAGGTGGAATCCGCCCTCTGTAGTCTTGATGTTGTTTGCGTATGAAGCGACGTTTTCCTTGTAGCTGTCAGTGTACTGGATTGCTACTTCCGCTTCTCTGCTTTCCTCGCTCACTTCGAAGTATATTATGTCCTTATGAATCAGATTCTTTGTCCTGTTGAGATACTCAACATACTGTTTGATACCGCCTTCATAGTAGAACACGTCTTCGTTCTTGTAGCGGTCATCCTTGATGCTGATCTTGACGCCCTTGTTCAGGAAAGCCATCTCACGAAATCTTCTGGACAGTGTGTCGTAATCATAGACGACATCATCAAAAATTGCAGGGTCCGGCCAGAATGTGGTCTTTGATCCTGTCTTCCTTGTGTTTCCTTTTTCCTCAAGCGGAGTTACAGTCTTACCTCTTTCATAAGCCTGCGTGTAGATTTTGCCGTTCCTTCTGACTTCCACTTCCATGCGCGTGGAGAGAGCGTTTACAACGGACGCTCCAACGCCGTGGAGTCCGCCGGATACTTTGTATCCGCCGCCGCCGAATTTACCGCCTGCGTGGAGCACCGTATGTATTACTTCGACTGCAGGAAGTTTCATCTTCGGATGCTCGTCGACCGGCATTCCTCTTCCGTCATCCTCGACGGTAATTGAGTTGTCCTTGTTGATTGTTACTTTTATCTCCGTGCAGAATCCCGCAAGCGCTTCGTCCACACTGTTATCCACTATCTCATAAACGAGATGGTGAAGTCCCGGCGATCCTGTACTTCCGATGTACATGCCGGGTCTCTTTCGTACAGCCTCTAATCCTTCCAATACCTGTATTTGTTCGGCATCATACTGCTGTATTTTATCGTTTTTTGCCATCCAAATTCTCCTTGTTTTTTAACACTTTCTTCTATTATATATACCTTGTCACAAAACACACTATATTGTAGCATAAAAACGGCCCATTTACAACATTTTGTGGTTATTTTAATAAAAAACACGGCCTGGGTATAAAAATCTTCCCAGACCGTGTATTTTTTGCTTTATATTTATATTTCTGACGCGACCTGCCCTTCCACAATCTTGAAATATTTTCCTTTTGGCAGACGGCTCGCCACGCTCTCCATTATTTCAGTGGTCGTAATGAACATCTGATTTTCTCCGAGAGACTGTATAAGCATCAGCTGCCTGTCGTTATCCAGCTCTGAAAGAACATCATCAAGAAGAAGAATAGGCTTCTCCCCTTTTTCCTCTTCTATTATCTTTATCTCTGAAAGTTTAAGTGAAAGCGCGGCTGTTCTCTGCTGCCCCTGGGATCCGAATCTTCTGAGATCTATTCCGTCCGCTGATATTCTTATATCATCCCTGTGGGGACCCCTGCCTGTAGTGCCGTTTCTTATATCATCTTCTCTCGTTCCTACAAGAGTTTCATAAAATACTTCTTCCAGATTTTCCGCCGGCGCTATGCTGGCTTCGTATTTCAATTCAAGGTGTTCAGTTCCTTCTGTAATTCCTGAATGGATTTTTCTGCTTATCTCATCTATTCTTTCGACAAACTGGCTTCTCTTTCTCACTATCCTTGTTCCGCACGCGGCCAACTGCCTGTCCCATATGTCAAGAAGGTCTGTATCAATCTGCTTTTCCTTAAGATAAATGTTCCTCTGCTTTAGAATTCTGCCGTAGTCATTCAGATCGGATAGATAACCGGCCCTTATCTGACAGAGCTCTCTGTTTATGAACCTTCTTCTCTTTTCCGGTTCATCTTTAACAATTCTGAGATCTTCAGGCGAAAAAATGATAATGAATATCCTGTCAAGAAGCTCCGATGTTTTGCTTATCTTTACGCCGTCCTTCTTTATGCCTTTGCGGCCGTCGTTCTTTATTACTATTTCTGTTGTGTTCTCCCCTTCTTCACTTTCAGATACAGCTTTTATTCTGCAGTATTCTTCTCCGAATTTAATAAGCTCTTTGTCTTTAACATTCTTAAAGGACTTTCCGAAGGCATTTAAATAAATACCCTCCAGCAGATTTGTTTTTCCCTGAGCGTTTTTTCCAATGAAAATATTTACTCCCCTGCTGAAGGATACTTTTTGTTCTTTATAATTTCTGAAGTTATTTAATTCAATTTCTTTAATGTACATGTATCATTTTTACATTGAAGGAATTCTTACAGGAAGAATCAGATACTCGTAGCTGTCTCCTTCAACCGGTTTTACGACGCAAGGTGAAACCCCGCTCTTGAAGTTAAGAGATATCTGCTCATCATCTATTACTTTAAGTACATCCAGAACGAACTTTGAGTTGAATCCTATCTCAAGATCATTTCCGTTCTTTTCTACTATTATCTCTTCCTTTACATTACCTTCTTCTGATCTTGATGTGATTGTCATAAGATCATTTTTGATGCTCATCTTTATGAGATTATTTTTTCCTTCTCTTGAAAGAAGCGATGCTCTTTCAATACTTTCGAGAAGCATGTCCTTGCTTACTATTAATTTAGTAGTGTTGTCTGAAGGAAGAATGTCATTGTATCTGATGAATTCTCCTTCCATTCTTCTTATAACTACTTCATTGCTTCCTATGTTGATAACTTCTCTCTTTTCACCAAGTGAAATAGTAATGTCTGATTCTTCCTCTTCTTCTGAAATAATCTTGCTTATTTCATTCATTACCTTGGCAGCTATTATGAATTTATTAGGAGCAGCGCTCTTCATGTATTCTTTAACCAGAGCAAGTCTGAATCCGTCGAGAGATACCATTTTGATATTATCTTCCTCTATCTCTGTTAGAATTCCGGTAAGAACTCCCTTTGATTCATCAATACTTGCGGCAAAAGCAGTCTTCCTGATCATTTCCTTAAAAATGTTTCTGTCGAGAGTAATTGTCTCACTGCCCTCTTCTTTATTTCCTATCTCAGGAAATTCATCTGTAGGAAAGCTTACGACATTAAACTCAGAAAAGCTTGTCTTTATTACTACTGATCCTGCTTCTTCATCACTTACTAGAATTTCTTCATTAGGAAGTTTTCTTATAATGTCTGAAAAAAGCTTCGCCATTACTACAAATGAACCTGGTTCTTCAACATTTGCTTCTATTTCTTTTTTAATGCTTATTTCAAGATCAGAAGCAGTTAGAATCAGTTTTCCTTCTTCTGATGCCTTTATCATTATTCCCTTAAGAATAGGAATCGTTGTTCTGCTTGAGACTGCTTTTGAGACAGTGTTTAATGCCTTTGCAAGAGTCTGCTGTTTACATGTAAATTTCATAATATCCTCCGGAAAAAAATACTCTTTATTATTATATTATACTTTTAGTAATAGTAGTAGTAGAGGCTGTGGATTTGTCAATAAGTGTTTATGTTGTTGAAAACAAGCCAAAAGTTATTGTTTAAAACCTGTGGAAAACTTGTATTTTTTGATAACAGCCTCTGTTGATAACATTATCTACTGTATGTCTTCCTTGAGATTTTTAATATCCTCTGAAAGAGAAGGATCAATCTTTATCTGGCTCTTTATCTTATCGCATGCGTGAAGTACAGTTGTATGATCCCTTCCTCCAAATGATTCTCCGATTTTAGGAAGAGAAAGATCAGTAAGCTCCCGGCACAGATACATCGCTATCTGGCGCGGATAGGAGAATTCCCTGTTTCTCTTTTTTGATTCTATATCGGAAATCTTTATGTTGTATTTCTTGCAAACCGCTTTTTTCACTGTTTCGCATGAAATATCTATATCTCTTCTTGAGAATATGTCTGTAAGATGTTCCTTTGCAAACTTAGCTGTAATAGGATGATTTTTAAACTTCGCAAAGGATATTACTCTAAGAAGAGCGCTTTCAAGTTCTCTTATGTTGAATTTAACTTTTTCAGCGATAATATCTATTACTTCAAGGAGATCCTCATCTACTACAAGGCCTTCCTCTTCAGCTTTTTTTCTTAAAATTGCTACTCTCGTTTCAAAATCAGGAGGCTGAATGTCCGCCATTATATTTGACTGGAATCTTGAAGTAAGTCTTTCATCCAGGTCACGCAGCTTATTAGGATGTCTGTCGCTTGATATTACTATCTGCTTATTGAGACCGTACAGAGTATTAAATGTATGGAAAAACTCTGTCTGTGTCTGCTCCTTGCCTTCGATGAACTGGATATCGTCTATAAGAAGAACGTCAACGCTTCTGTATTTGGTCTTAAATGCGTTGAGTCTGCTGTTTTTGTTGACCGGATCCTGGAATGCCTGAACCAGTTCTGATGTAAACATCTCAGATGAAACATAGAGAACCCTTAATGAAGGATTGGTTCTCATTATGTGCTGTCCTATGGCATGCATGAGATGAGTCTTGCCGAGACCGGATCCTCCGTATATGTAAAGAGGATTATATGCTGTTGATGGATTGTCCGCTACAGCGAGAGCAACGGCATGAGCATATTCATTGTTCGGTCCGATGATGAAATTATCAAAATTAAACTTAGGGTTGAGATAGTATTCTTCCCTGTATGGATTATCTTCATCAATTGAAGGCTCCGCGGCCTTTGATTTCTTGCCTTCGAGGATTTCCTTTATTTCGTCTTCTGTCTTGTGAGTTATGTTTATATGGTAGTTTTTCCTGAATACTTCTTTTATTGCAGTCTCAAGTATGTCCGTGTAACGCGGATTCTTTGAAAACATGTTTGCCTTAAAAGTTTCAGTAAGGGCAAGATACATGATCCCTTTCTCATCATCCATTTTCAGCGGAACCAGAGGAAGAAACCATGTTCTGTAGCTCACATCTGTCAGCTCTTTGCTTGCCAGCTCAAGAACGTCTCTCCATTTGAGATTGTTAATACTCTCCATTACCTGATAATAACCTTTCAAAATAATTGGATATAAATAATATCACAGAACGACTACTATGATAACAAAAATAGTTATCCACAGGCAATAGTTAAATATTTGATAAGTAAAATCAATGAAAGTCGGACTTATCCACAATTGGTGGATAAAGTTGTGCATACTTTCAACAGCAACAACAAGATATTGTATATGAAGGTTAAAAAATGTATAAAAATGGAAGAAATATAGCTCAAACAAGGTAAAACAAGTTATATGAGAAAGCAAATAAATTGACATTGTTTTTTTGGAGTTATATAATACTTGAGCATATGTGCATAAGTTGAAATTCAGATTTATGCGGGTAAATAAGAAAGAAGGAGGAACCAGCTCATGAAAATGACATATCAGCCAAAGAAGAGGCAGCGCAAAAAGGAGCACGGCTTCAGAAAAAGAATGAAGACAAAGAATGGTAGAAATGTACTGAAGAGAAAAGAGGAAGAAAAGTTTTATCAGCATAGAGACCGCACGGCAGTGGTCTTTTTGTTATTGATATGACTGAAAGAAGATGCTTAAAAAGGAAATTCTGAGAAAAAAGAGTGATTTCGACGCCATTTACAGGGCAGGAAGGTCAGTACCTGACAAATACGTAGTTCTTTTTTTAAGGAAAAATGATCTTCCTTATTCCAGAACAGCCTTTTTAGCAAGCAAAAAAGTAGGAAACAGCGTTCAGAGAAACAGAGCCAAACGTCTGATGAGAGAGAGCTACAGGCTTAACGAGGATAAATTCTCAGCCGGCTATGACATCATATTCATAGCGAGGAACACAATTAACGGCAGAAAGCTCAAAGACGTTGAAAAATCAATGATGAACGCGGCCGCAAGAGGAAAAGTAACAGGAAGGTAAGACGATGAAACACGTTTTTATCGCGATGATCAGATTCTACCAGAAGTTCATATCGCCGCTTTTCCCGCCAAGGTGCAGGTTCTACCCTACTTGCTCGACTTATTGTATTCAGGCTCTGGAGAAGTACGGATTTTTTAAAGGAAGCTACCTCGGAATCAGGAGACTAATGAAGTGTCATCCTTTTCATGAGGGCGGGTACGATCCTTTAAAATAGGAGGAAATTAGTAAATGTACACTATACTAGGCATAATAGCAAAACCTATGGGGCTTTTGCTTGACCTTCTGTATGGATTCATAGGAAACTACGGTATCTCCATCATCATTTTTACCGTGTTCGTAAAACTGTGTCTCTATCCGCTGTACATTAAGCAGACCAAATCGACTGCAATGATGTCTGAAATGCAGCCAAAGATCAAGGCGCTTCAGAACAAGTACGGCAACGACCAGGAGACTCTGAACATAAAGATGCAGGAGCTTTATAAGGAAGAGAAGTTCAACCCGATGGGCGGCTGTCTTCCGATGCTCATTCAGATGCCTATTATCATGGGACTCTTCGCACTGCTCAGAAATCCGCTGAGATACATAACGAAGGACTCCATGATCTTCGCGTTCCATGAACCATTCCTCTGGATCAAAGACCTGAGCCAGCCGGACCCGTGGATTCTGCCTATTATCGCGGGTGTCGCTACATTCATCGCGTTCACAATGAACAGAATGCTGCAGGACACAGGATCAGACGCGGCTAACCAGTCAGCGGCAATGATGAAGATGATGCAGTACATCTTCCCTATCATGATTCTGTGGATGGCCAGATCATTCCCATCTGGACTTGCGCTCTACTGGGCGGTAAGCCAGATCATTCAGATCGGATTCAACATCCATCTGCAGTCAATCAGAAAGAAGATCAAGAGAGAACAGAAGGAAAGACAGATCAGAGAGAAAATCGAAAAGAAGAACAGAGGTCTGTAGGTCCCTGCTCATGGAGGAAATATAATGGATTATACAGAAAAATGGGGCAAAGACATCGATGAAGCTGTAGAGCTTGCCCTTATTGATCTGAAGGTTTCCAGAGAAGACGTTGAAGTAACGGTTCTTGAAGAACCGACAAAAGGCTTTCTGGGCATTGGCGCCAAGCTGGCAAAGGTAAAAGTTGAAAAGAAGAAACCAGCTGAGCCGGAAAAACCGGAGAAGCCGGCGAAACCTAAGGAATCAAAAGCCAAGGAGAAGAAACAGGAGAAAAAACCTAACACAAAGAAAGCACAGGAGAAAAAACCTGAAGAAAAGAGAAGAAACATCGTTCTGGACGATGTGGACATAAACGATCTGAAGGAAGTAGAAGAGCATGAAGCCCTTACATTCCTCAAGGACATAACTGAGAAGATGGGACTTGATCTTTCCTTTAAGGCCAGAGTAGGCGAGGATCTCGTTTATGTCGAAATGAACGGCAAGGATTCAAGAACCGTCATAGGCAAGAGAGGTCAGACTCTCGACGCCATCCAGTATCTGGCGAGTCTTGTCGTAAACAAGGACAGGGAGAAGTACACCAAGGTCGTAGTCGATGCTGAGAACTACAGAGCCAAGAGAGAAAGGACTCTGGAACAGCTGGCGAACAGACTTGGAGCAAAGGTTGTAAAGACCAGAAAGCATGTCCGTCTGGAGCCGATGAACCCTTACGAGAGAAAGGTCATTCATGCAACCCTGCAGAAGAACCCTAACATAACGACAAGAAGCGAAGGCGAAGAGCCTTACAGAAGAGTTGTTATCGAACTTAAGAAATAGCATGACCGGGCCCGCTTTTCGCGGGCCTTTGCATTAGAACCATGTGTGAAACAATCGCGGCAATTTCAACAGCCTACGGTGAAGGCGGAATAGGGATAGTGAGAATAAGCGGACCCGAAGCGCTCGGGATACTCCGCGGTATTTTCGTGTGCAAAGGCAGCATAACCAGCCGCAGGATGGCTTTTGGAAGAATAATCGATCCGGAAACCGAAGAGGTTATCGATGAGGTTCTGGCGGTCTACATGAAAGGGCCGACGACCTACACCGGCGAAGACGTCGCGGAGATAAACTGCCACGGAAGCGTTGTCGCTCTCAGGAAAACGCTGGCGCTCGTGCTGCGTCGGGGAGCGCGCATGGCCGAGCCGGGCGAGTTCACAAAGAGAGCGTTCCTGAACGGACGAATGGACCTTTCACAGGCGGAAGCGGTTATCGATGTGATAAAAGCAAAAGCAGACGCGGGGTATGAAGCGGCTCTGTCTCAGATGGAGGGAGACCTGTCCCGCAAGGTACGTGAAATCAGGGCGCATGTCGTAGACATTCTCGTCGACATCACGGTTAACATTGATTACCCGGACGAGGACATCGAGCAGCTGACATATGAAAAGCTTCTGGCAGACCTTGAGGACGCAGGGGACGAAATCGACAGCCTGCTGGCGACGGCCGGAGCGGGACGTATGATAAAAGAGGGAATAAGAGTCGCAATTGTAGGGCGGCCGAACGTTGGAAAATCCTCTCTCATGAACTGTCTGCTCAGACAGTCCAGGGCCATCGTAACCGAAATTCCGGGAACCACAAGGGATACCATCGAAGAGGCCGTGAGCATAAGAAACATTCCTGTTTATCTGATCGATACTGCGGGCATCAGAGAGACTGAGGACCTGGTGGAGATGATAGGAATAGAGAGGACAAAGGAAGCGTTCAACAGTGCGGATCTCGTTGTCTTTATAGCCGACGCAAGTCAGCCTCTGACAGACGAAGACAGAGACATTCTGGAGCGCCTCAAAGACAGGAGGCATATGGTTCTCCTCAACAAGACGGACCTTGGAAATGCAGTAACGCCAACGGTTCTGGGCGACAGATCGCCTAATGGCGATGTTATAGAAACGTGTCTAATCAAAGGTGAAGGCATTGATAAAATCGAAGATAAAATAGAGGAACTCGTGTACGGAGGGCAGCTGGCTCAGAAGGACAGCGTCATGGTCAGCAACGTTCGTCATGAGGAGCTTCTCCGGAAGGCGGGACAGTCGATCAGCGACGCTGCCGTGATCACTGAAACGGGAGAAGCCCTTGACATAATAGAGATAGATATCAGAGAAGCATACGACTTTCTGGGAGAGATAATCGGAGAGACAGTTTCCGACGAAGTGCTTGACGAAGTCTTCTCAAGATTCTGCCTCGGAAAGTAACATCCGGGCAACTGACATCAGGAGCATACAATGGAAAAATTCCTAATGGGAGAATACGACATAATTGTTATAGGCGCCGGCCACGCGGGATGCGAGGCCGGTCTTGCCGCGGCCAGAATGGGAAAAAAGACGCTCATGCTTTCAATCAATCTGGAGGCTGTGGCGATGATGCCGTGCAATCCGTCCATAGGCGGGACAGGCAAAGGCCACCTCGTCAGGGAGATCGACGCCCTCGGCGGACAGATGGGCATAAACATAGACAAGACTTTCATTCAGAGCAGGATGCTTAATACTGCAAAGGGCCCGGCGGTACATTCCCTTAGAGCCCAGGCGGATAAGACGCGGTACCATCTCGAGATGAAGAAAACCATAGAGATGGAGCCGCTGCTCGACATGAAACAGGGCGAAGTCGTAGACCTTATCCTCGAAGACGGAAAGGCGTGCGGCGTTGTTCTCAGAACAGGAGCGGTATACAGAAGCCGCGCGGTCATACTCGCTACGGGAACATTTCTTGCGGGAAAGATTTTCATAGGCGAGAGCGTCTACGACAGCGGGCCGAACGGACTCGCGCCATCCGTGGAGCTTGCTGAAAGGCTCAGGGAATACGGACTTCCCATAAGAAGGTTCAAGACGGGAACGCCGGCCAGAGTCCTCGCGCAAAGCCTGGACTACGACAAGATGATCCCGCAGGACGGGGACAGCGAGATCGTTCCGTTCTCTTTCATGAACGACGAACTCGAAAAAGACCAGATAAGATGCTGGCTCACATATACAAATGAAAAAACACATGACGTCATAAGGGCGAACTTCCACAGGTCGGCTCTCTTCGGCGGCAAGATCGAAGGCGTCGGACCGCGCTACTGCCCGTCCATTGAGGACAAAGTCAACAGGTTCGCCGACAGAAAACGCCATCAGCTCTTCATCGAACCTGAAGGACTGGATACAGACGAGATGTACATACAGGGGATGTCGTCATCACTGCCGGAGGATGTGCAGCAGGCTTTTTATGAGACGATCGAAGGACTTGAAAATCTTAAGATCGTAAGACCTGCCTACGCCATAGAGTACGACTGCATCGATCCGCTGGACCTTAAGATCAGCCTTGAGAACAGGACGATCGAGAACCTGTTCTGCAGCGGGCAGTTCAACGGCAGCTCCGGATATGAAGAAGCCGCGGCCCAGGGGCTCATGGCGGGAATCAACGCTGTGCTCAAGCTTGACGGAAAAGAGCCTTTTGTCCTCGACAGAAGCCAGGCGTACATCGGCGTTCTGCTTGACGATCTTGTGACCAAAGGCACAAACGAACCATATAGAATCATGACGAGCAGAGCAGAGTACAGGCTCATGCTCAGGCAGGATAACGCGGACCTGAGACTTACGGAACTCGGCCACGAAGTGGGTCTTGTCAAGGAAGACCGATACAGAAGATTTCTCGAGAAAAAAGCGGCCGTAGAAAAGGAAACGCAAAGGCTGCAGCATGCGGTCGTAAGCCCTGAAAAAGCCAATCCGCTGCTGGAGAAACTGGGGACTGCTCCACTCAAGTCTGCCCAGTCGCTTCCTGCCCAGTCGCTTCTTGAACTTCTCAGAAGGCCTGAGATCACATATGATAACATCGCTCCAATAGATCCGGACAGACCTGAGCTTTCGCGCCACCAGAAGACTTCCATGGAAGTCGAAATCAAGTACGGCGGATACATACAGAAGCAGCTCGCACAGATAGAGAAGTTCAAGAGGCTCGAAGGAAAGAAGCTGAGCAGCGACATAGATTATTCAAAGATAGACGGGCTGAGAATCGAAGCCCGGCAGAAGCTTAACGACCACAAGCCGCTGTCTGTCGGACAGGCGTCGAGAATTTCAGGGGTGTCGCCGGCTGATATAAATGTGCTGCTGATACATCTGGAGAAGAACTCACGGAGAAAATAATGAGCGACCTTACGAAGCTGATGGATAAACTGAATATTGAGGAAGCCGATGCAAAGGCAGACGTCCTGATCCGGTACATGGAGAAGGTCCTGCAGTGGAATGAAAAGGTCAATCTGACGGCTATAACCGACAGAGAAGAGTTCGTTCATAAGCATCTTGTAGATTCACTTTTGTGCGCTGAAACCCTTGAGTTTACTGAATCATCGTCTATTTGCGATGTTGGAACAGGCGGCGGATTCCCCGGGGTTCCCCTCGCAGTCTGCTATCCGGAGAAGGAATTCGTTCTCATGGATTCACTTGCCAAGAGAATAAAGATAGTACAGCAGATATGTGACGAGCTCAGCATAAAAAACGTACGCGCCGTGCACGGACGGGCGGAGGATCTGGCCAGGACGGAAGACTACAGGGAGGCGTTTGATCTATGCGTATCCAGAGCGGTAGCCAACATGCGGGTGCTCAGTGAGTACTGCATTCCATTCGTCAGAGTCGGCGGATCCTTTATCGCTTACAAGGGCGCTGATTGTGAATCGGAAATAGACGATTCGAAGGAAGCAATCAGGCGTCTCGGCGGAGGCGAAACCGAAATACGGAAGCTGCCTCATCTGGGGCACAGTCTTGTAATCATAAAAAAAGTCAGCCCGACCCCAAAGACATATCCGAGAAAGGCGGGCACCCCGGCGAGGAAACCACTGTAGAAAATGCGGGAGAAAAAACAGAGCGCCACGCTAAATGGAAATAAATGGAAACAACCCGAAGAGAATGGAAATGTTTCACGTGAAACATTGAAAAATTTTTTCGGGTTTTCACATTTTTTGACTCTTTATTGTAGAAAGAAAAAATGCGATGGTATATAATCATAGTGACCTAACTAGAAGATGAAAAGGAGGTAAAAGTGGGTAAGGCGATAGCTATATTTAATCAGAAAGGCGGCGTCGGCAAGACGACCACCAATATCAATCTGGCTGCATGCCTGGCTCTCAAGGGTAAGAAGGTTCTGATCCTGGATATAGACCCTCAGGGGAACACGACAAGTGGTGTGGGAATAACCAAGAAGGACCTGGAGCTGACTACGCACGAGATACTGATCGAGGACGATCATCATCCTGCTGAGGCAGTAATCCCTACCGGAGTTCCTAATCTTGACATTATGCCGGCAAGCGTGCAGCTGGCGGGAGCAGAGGTTGAACTTATTAACATGGCGGGCAGAGAGAAACGGCTGAAGATGGCGATAGACGTACTTAAGCCGGACTACGATTACATATTCATTGATTGTCCGCCGTCACTTGGCATACTGACCATAAACTCTCTTACGGCGGTAGATTCCGTCCTGATTCCAATCCAGTGCGAATTCTATGCTCTTGAAGGCGTAAGCCAACTCATGAGCACCATTGATATTGTGAGAACGCACATGAATCCGGGACTAGAGATAGAAGGCGTCATTCTGAGCATGTTCGACGGAAGAACGAATTTATCAGCTCAGGTCGTAGAGGAAGTCAAAAAGTACTTCAAGGAAAAGGTGTACACCACGGTAATCCCAAGGAACGTAAGGCTTGCTGAGGCGCCAAGCCACGGCATGCCGGTAATCCAGTACGACCCGAGATCCACGGGAGCGCAGGCGTACATGGAGTTTGCGGAAGAATTCCTCGAAAACGAAAAGGAGAGATAAATGGCAGCAAAGACCAAAGCCAAAGGCCTGGGCAAAGGCCTCGAAGCCCTCTTCGGAGACGCGGAAGTAGCGCCTGCGGAGAAGAAGCCGGCCGCCAGAAAAAAGCAGACAGCAGCCAAGACAGAAGAAGCTCCTTCGGAAGAGGGAGGGGTTCTTTATGTCAGCATTGATGACATCAGGCCGAATTCGGCCCAGCCGAGAAAGACTTTTGACGATGAGAAGCTGGAGGAACTGTCGGCGTCCATTGAGAGACACGGCGTAATCCAGCCTGTTGTTTTGCGCAAACTCGGCAAAGGATATGAGCTGGTTGCAGGAGAAAGACGGTGGAGAGCTGCCAGGATGGCAGGCCTCAAGGAGATTCCGTGCATCGTCAAGGAGCTCAGCGATGAGGAGAACATGCTTCTTGCCATCATCGAGAACATGCAGAGGGAGGACCTGAATCCAATAGAAGAGGCAGAAGGGCTCAAGCAGATGATTGACGCTTACGGTCTGACGCAGGAGCAGGTGTCCTACAGCGTGAGCAAGAGCAGACCATATATCACCAACAGCCTCAGACTTCTGAAGCTTCCGGCAAGAGTGCAGGAGCTAACGGCTGAAGGGAAGATCAGCACAGGACACGCCCGCGCCCTCGCAGCTGTCAAGAGCAAGCAGAAACAGGTTGAGCTTGCTGTCAGGGCTGCAGAAGAAGGCCTGTCCGTAAGGCAGATAGAAGCCATGGCAAAAGAAGCCAAGGCACCGGCGTCAAAACCGGCAAAGAGAAAGACGAAGACCGCGGACGAGAAGAGAGTGGAGGAAGATCTGCGCAGCGTTCTCGGCACAAAGGTCAATCTCAACCGCAAGGGAAAGAAAGGCAAAATCGAGATAGAATTCTACAGCGCGGATGAACTCGAGAGGCTCATAGACCTGCTCAGGAGCCTGGGCTGATTGGGGTTCCGCAAATTGTTTCACGTGAAACAATCAGAAAAAGAGAAGATTGCTTTTGTGCTATGATGCGGTAACGTAAGAAAGCAACCGGCATGTATGCGTAAATAATGTTAGTTAATATAGAAAGAAGGTCAACAATGGAAAGAAACGTTGGAACAGTTTCAAGGGGCATCCGGTGCCCAATCATCCGCGAGGGTGACAACATCGGACAGATCGTCGTGGACAGCCTGCTCAGAGCGGGTGAAACGGACGGTTTCGAAGTCAGAGACAGAGACGTCGTTTGTGTAACGGAGTCAGTCGTGGCGAGGGCTCAGGGCAATTACGCCAGCGTCGACGCAATCGCCGCGGACGTTAAGGCCAAGCTGGGCGGGGAGACAGTTGGAGTCATCTTCCCTATTCTCTCCAGAAACAGATTCGCCATCTGCCTGAGGGGCATAGCAAAGGGCGCGAAGAAGATCGTTCTCATGCTGAGCTATCCGAGCGATGAGGTCGGCAATGCTTTGATCACAATGGATCAGGTAGATGAAGCCGGCATCAATCCGTACAGCGATGTGCTTGATCTGGCTAAGTACAGAGAACTCTTCGGAGAGAACAAGCACCAGTTCACTGGCGTTGATTACGTACAGTACTACGGCGACCTGATCAGGGAATGCGGCGCAGAGGTTGAAATCATCTTTGCAAACCACGCTGAAGAGATCCTGAACTACACGAAGAACGTTCTGACTTGTGACATCCACACAAGAGAGAGAAGCAAGAGACTGCTGAAGGCAGCGGGCGCGGAGAGAGTCTGCGGGCTCGATGACATCCTGACAGCTCCTGTTGACGGAAGCGGATACAACGAGATGTTCGGACTTCTCGGGTCCAACAAAGCGACGGAAGACACTGTCAAGCTCTTCCCAAGATACGCTGAGAGCCAGGAACTGGTCGAAGCGATGCAGGCCGACCTCAAGGCGAGGACAGGCAAGAACGTCGAAGTAATGATTTACGGCGACGGAGCGTTCAAGGATCCTGTCGGAAAGATCTGGGAGCTGGCCGATCCTAGAGTAGGCGTAGCTTACACCAAGGGTCTTGAAGGCACGCCGAATGAGCTCAAGCTCAAGTACCTGGCAGACAACGATTTCGCCGCTCTTTCCGGCGATGCTCTCAAGGAAGCCATCAAGGGCAGAATCACCGAGAAGGACGGGAGCCTTGTGGGTAAGATGGAATCAGAGGGAACGACACCTCGTCAGCTGACAGATTTGATCGGCTCACTGTGCGACCTGACTTCAGGCTCAGGAGACAAGGGCACTCCGATAGTATTCATACAGGGGTATTTCGACAACTATACGACAGACTGATCAGTCGTCTGAAATGTCTTAAGAAACCGCTGCGGACAAAGAGCCGCGGCGGTTTTTTCACACCTAGAAAACTGCTTTACTGCGACAAAGCATTAGCTCTTTAGCGAAGTGGCAAATTTTGCCAAAAGTATAGTATTTATGCGGTAATTTGGGTATAATTATTCCAAACGAGTCTAATTTGTAAAACATAATCATATAAGGCAAAAGGAGAATAGCCATGACAGTCAGAATCGATGGAAAGAGTCTTACTATTGAAGACGTAATCAACGTCAGCAGACATTACGAGAAAGTCGAAATCACCGAAGATGCTAAGATCACAGTAAACAGATCCAGAGACTACGTCAGAGAGAAACTCGAAAACGACGCGGTAATCTACGGACTGACAACTGGTTTCGGAAGATTTGCAAACGTCAAAATCTCATTTGAAGATACCGCGCAGCTGCAGAAGAACCTTATCATGAGCCACACCTGCGCAATGGGTAATCCTTATCCTAAACACTATGTCAGAGCGGCAATGCTTCTGAGATGCAACAATCTGACAAGAGGATTCTCAGGCATTCGCCTTTCAACTATTCAGACAATGATAGACATGCTGAACGCCGATATCGTCCCTATCGTTCCTGAGAAAGGATCAGTAGGTTCATCAGGCGACCTGGCGCCGCTGTCCTGCATAGCACTCGGTCTCATCGGAATGGGAATGGTCGAGTACAAAGGCAGGGTCGTTGAAGCTAAGGAAGCTTTTGAAGCGGAAGGCCTTACGCCGGTAGAGCTTGCGGCCAAGGAAGGACTGGCGCTCAACAACGGAACACAGATGATGACCGCTGTGGGAGTAAACGTTCTCTACGACGCCATGCAGCTTCTCAAAACGGCAGACATAGCCGGCGCGCTGACAGGCGAAGCGATGCACGCGATCCGTAAAGCGTATGACCCTAAGGTCCACGCCATCAGAGGCCACGAAGGTCAGATGATAGAAGCGGAAAACATGAGAAGACTCCTCGACGGATCATACAACGCCAGATGGCTGCATGAGACTAAGGTTCAGGATCCGTATTCGCAGAGATGCCTGCCTCAGATTCACGGAGCTTCAAGAGACGCCATACAGTATGTTTATGATAAAGTTACAATTGAAATCAACGCCGTAACAGACAACCCTCTGGTATTCGCGGAAGAGGACGAAGTAATTTCCGGCGGAAACTTCCACGGACAGCCGATGGCTCTTGCCTTTGACTTCCTCAAGATAGCGATATCAGAACTGGCAAACGTTTCAGAGAGAAGAATCGAAAGACTTGTAAACTCTCAGCTTTCAGAGGGACTGCCTGCATTCCTCGTAAAGAATGGCGGTCTCAACTCAGGTTACATGATCGCACAGTACGCTGCGGCATCCATGGTTTCAGAGAACAAGGTATATGACCATCCTGCATGCGTCGACTCGATTCCGACTTCAGCAAATCAGGAAGACCACGTATCCATGGGAACAACTTCTGCCAGAACTGCGGCGATGGTTCTCGACAACGCTCAGAAGGTTCTGGGCATCGAGCTTTCAGCGGCAGCTCAGGCGATCTGGCTCAGACAGGAGCAGGGCGAGAAGGGTATCGACAACCTGGCGCCTGCAACAAGGGTTGCTTATGAGTTCATCAGAACAAAGGCCGATCCAATCGAAGAAGACATCATCATGATCGACGAGCTGAAGAAATTTGACGAGATGGTCAAGGACTTCTCATTAAATGAAGCAGTAGACAAAGTAATCAATCTGAAATAAATTCCGAAGAGAAGGAGGAAATCCAATGTTAGAAAACAAAGCGATCGCAAACGCAATGACAATCAAGCTTGATCTGGGATATCCGGAGATGCCTGAATTCCAGGAGGGAATCAGAAGAGCGCCGGACAGAGGTTTCAGACTTACGAAGGCGCAGACTAAGATTGCGCTCAGAAACGCGCTGCGTTATGTTCCGGAAGAACTGCATGAAAAACTCGCTCCGGAATTTATGGAAGAACTGAAGACATACGGAAGAGTATACGCTTACAGATACAGACCTGCCGGAAGAATCTACGGAAAGCCAATCGACGAGTACAAAGGCAACTGCCTCGCGGGTAAGGCCTTCCAGGTTATGATCGACAACAATCTGGACTTTGAAGTAGCCCTTTATCCATATGAACTCGTTACATACGGAGAAACAGGTTCCGTATGCCAGAACTGGCTCCAGTACAATCTCATCAAGAGATATCTGGAAGAGATGACAGACGAACAGACTCTGGTTGTTGAATCAGGACATCCTCTCGGCCTGTTCCCTTCAAAGCCGGAAGCGCCGAGAGTCATCATCACAAACTCAATGATGATCGGCATGTACGACAACCTGGAGGACTGGGAAGTCGCTGAGGAAATGGGCGTAGCAAACTACGGACAGATGACCGCGGGCGGATGGATGTACATCGGACCGCAGGGAATCGTTCACGGAACATTCAACACTATCCTCAACGCAGGACGTAAGGAACTTGGCGTTCCGGAAGACGGAGATCTGGCAGGAAAGACATTCGTATCATCCGGTCTGGGCGGAATGAGCGGCGCTCAGCCTAAGGCTGCAAACATCGCAAACGCTGTTGGCATCTTCGCTGAAGTTGACCAGTCAAGAATCGACACAAGACACGATCAGGGCTGGGTCGATGTAGTATGCCAGGATCTGGACGAAGTATTCAAGCTCGCCCAGGAAAAGATCGACGCAAAGGAAAGCATTTCGATCGCATATCACGGAAATATCGTAGATCTGCTCGAATCGGCAGTGGAAAGAAACTTCCACATCGACCTGCTTTCAGACCAGACTTCATGCCACAATGTATATGACGGCGGATACTGCCCTGTCGGATACACATTTGAGGAAAGAACTCAGATGCTCCACGAAGACAGAGACAAGTTCTGCAAGGAGGTCGACAAGACTCTCCACAGACATTACGCAGCAATCAAGGCTCTCACAGAGAAGGGAACTTACTTCTTCGACTACGGCAACTCCTTCATGAAAGCCATGTACGATGCGGGAGTTAAGGAGCTGTCAAAGAACGGAATCGACGACAAAGACGGATTCATCTGGCCTTCATATGTTGAAGACATCATGGGACCTGTACTCTTTGACTACGGCTACGGACCATTCAGATGGGTATGCCTCTCCGGAAAGCCTGAAGATCTCAGAGCAACCGACCAGGCTGCAATGGATGTAATCGATCCTAACAGACGCGGCCAGGACAGAGACAACTGGATCTGGATCAGAGACGCAGAGAAGAACAAGCTGGTCGTAGGAACTCAGGCAAGAATCCTCTATCAGGATGCTGAAGGCAGAAGAGACATCGGTCTCGCTTTCAACAAGCTGGTAAGAGAGGGCAAGATCGGCCCGGTCATGATGGGAAGAGACCACCACGACGTATCAGGAACAGACTCTCCATTCAGAGAGACATCAAATATCAAGGACGGATCAAACGTAATGGCCGACATGGCGGTTCAGTGCTACGCAGGAAACGCAGCCAGAGGAATGAGCCTTTGCGCTCTGCATAACGGCGGCGGCGTAGGAATCGGCAAAGCCATCAACGGCGGATTCGGGCTGCTCCTCGACGGAAGCGAAAGAGTTGACAAGATTCTCCACTCAGCCATGATGTGGGATGTAATGGGCGGCGTTGCCAGAAGAAACTGGGCGAGAAACGAACACGCCATCGAGACCTCCGTAGAGTACAACAAGAACTATGCGGGCAAAGGCCACATCACCATTCCTTATCTGGTAGAAGACAGCATTATCGACGAAACAGTCGACAAATTCGTCAAGTAGAAGGGGAAGCAGCAAATGGGAAGAGTACTGATCAAAAACATCGGCTGCCTGCAGACGCCTGCAGGCAGCTACAGCCATAAAGGAAGCAAGCAGGGCGTCAATGAAAAGTACATAAACGCCGCTGTTGCGATTGAAGATGGCATCATAAAAGAAATAACCGCGGACGGAAAACTCCCCGGCGGTGAGTTTGACGAAGAAATCGACGCTGAAGGAAAACTGGTCACACCGGGACTGGTCGACGGACACACACATCTGGTGTTCGGAGGGTACCGTCAGCACGAGATCGCCATGAAGCTGGCGGGAGCAGATTATCTGGACATCCTCAGAGCGGGCGGCGGAATCCTCGACACAGTGCGCAAGACCAGAAGCGCGAGCAAAGAGGAACTCTATGAAAAGACCAGAGGATTCCTCGATGAGATGATGAGCATGGGAGTGACTTCCTGCGAAGCGAAGAGCGGATACGGGCTGGACATGGAGTCAGAGATCAAGATGCTCGAGGT